>JAQVZR010000227.1 GCA_028708105.1 Desulfoplanes sp.
CCCACATGACTATCCAGACAGCCATGCTCATTGAGACGCTTTCTGAACTTGGTGCCGATCTCCGGTGGTCTTCGTGCAATATTTTTTCGACCCAGGATCATGCCGCCGCAGCCATTGCCAAAGAAGGGCTGGCCAAGGTGTTTGCCTGGAAGGGTGAATCACTGGAAGAGTATTGGTGGTGTACGGAGCAGGCATTGACCTGGCCGGATGGTTCCGGCCCCAACATGATCGTTGATGACGGCGGCGACGCCACCTTGATCATCCATCAGGGAGTCAAGGTCGAAAAAGATCCTTCCCTCCTGGACAAGACCTATGAGGTCAAGGAATTCCAGATCATCATGGATCGCCTGGCCCATAGCCTGAAGACTGATCCCGGCAAATGGACACGCATTGCCAAAGGAATGCGTGGCGTTTCTGAGGAGACCACCACGGGTGTTCACCGTTTGTACCACATGGAAAAGAACGGCGAACTCCTTTTCCCTGCCTATAACGTCAATGATTCCGTTACGAAATCGAAATTCGATAATTTGTACGGATGCCGGGAGTCTCTGGCCGACGGCATCAAACGAGCTACGGATGTTATGGTGGCCGGTAAGATCACCGTTGTCTGCGGCTATGGCGATGTGGGCAAAGGATGTGCCCAGGCCATGCGAGGTTTGGGCTCACGTGTTCTGATTGTCGAGATTGATCCCATCTGTGCCCTGCAGGCCGCCATGGAAGGGTATGAAGTTTTGACCATGAAAGAGGCCGTCCCTCTAGGGGACATCTTCGTCACCGCCACAGGGAATTATCACGTTATTACAGGCGAACATATGGAGATGATGAAGGACGAGGCCATCGTCTGCAATATAGGCCATTTCGACAGCGAAATCGAGATGAGCTATCTTGAAGAGAGTGACCTCTGCACCAAGGATGAGATCAAACCTCAGGTGGACAAATGGACCCTTGCATCTGGTCGGACCATCATCGTGCTGGCTGAAGGTCGTCTGGTTAATCTGGGCTGTGCTACCGGGCATCCCAGCTTTGTGATGAGCAACAGCTTTACCAACCAGGTCCTTGCTCAGCTGGATCTTGCAGCCAATGTTTACGAACCTAAGGTTATGGTTCTGCCCAAGATCCTTGATGAGGAAGTGGCCAGACTCCATCTGGAACGTCTGGGGGTTCATCTGGATACCTTGACCGAAGCGCAGGCTGAATATCTTGGCGTTCCGGTGGAAGGACCGTTTAAGCCGGATTATTACCGCTATTAGAAGAATCGTTGGCAGCTTTGAGTGCACAGTGCGCAGATACCGGCGCGCTGTGCACTCATGTTTAGCATCCCCCCTGGGGCATTGGTTGTATGCCGTATCTTTTGTTTGCAGAGATCCTGTTTGCGCTGATCTCCGAGAAGAGTGCTGTGGGGCGGGAACCGATATAAGGTTGTATGTCATTCAGGTTCTGTTGTGTTTTGTATACTGGTAGATGTGCTCAACCCCATTCGGCCGGGAGCCGAAGATGTATGCCCATATTTAGCAAAAAAAACGAACGTTCCGTTTGGCAGGGATTTAAGACCTTTTTTAAGACCAATCTCTTAGCCGGGCTGCTGTTTCTTACTCCGCTGGTAGCCACTTTTTATTTCTTAAAAATGCTTATTGAGTGGATGGACAAAATTTTATTGGTCATTCCTCAAGGGTATCGCCCGCAGGATCTGCTCCCTTTTCCTATCCCCGGCCTGGGAGTGATCATCATTGTATTGCTTTTGCTTGTAACGGGTATTCTGGTCCGTAATTATCTCGGGAGTAAGCTTGTTTCCGTGTGGAACTTTATTATTTCCCGTATTCCCCTGGTGAACAAATTTTATATCTCGGTTCAGCAATTGGTGGAGACCGTTGCCAAAGGGGGGACAAAAGATTTTAACCGGGTTGTTTTGTTGGAATTCCCTCGCAAGGGTGTTTATTCTTTGGCGTATGTTACAGGTGTCGCGGTGGGTGAGCTGCAGGAAAAGACCCATAAAAAAGTGATCAACGTCTACGTACCCACAACCCCGAATCCTACGTCAGGGTATTATCTCATCGTCCCTGAAGATGAGATAATTGAGCTTGATATGAGTGTTGAGGATTCGTTTAAACTTCTTATTTCCGGAGGGATTATTAATCCGGAATTTTCAAATAATACATGCTCCAAGGGCCACTGGCCCAGAAACAAGAGAGGGTAAACTCCTATGATTATGACAACGGACCGTTATCTTTTTACATCTGAATCCGTAACCGAAGGGCATCCAGACAAAGTAGCAGATCAGATTTCTGATGCCATTCTGGATTGCCTGCTTGAGCAGGACCCCCATGCCAGAGTTGCTTGTGAAACCCTGGTGACCACAGGAATGGCTTTTATCGCAGGTGAGATCAGTACCAGCGCCTATGCCGATTTTCCCGCTATTGTCCGGGATACTATCCGCGAAATCGGCTATACAGGTTCGGATATGGGTTTTGATGCTGATACCTGTGCCGTAGTTTCTTCTGTTGACAAACAGTCTTCCGATATTGCCCAGGGCGTTGACCGCATCAGCCCTGAAGATCAGGGCGCCGGAGATCAGGGAATGATGTTCGGTTTTGCTACCAATGAGACTAAGACGCTCATGCCTGCGCCTATTTATTATGCCCACAAGCTTTCCCGAAGGCTGGCCTATGTGCGTAAAAATAATATCCTCGATTTTCTGCGTCCCGACGGCAAGACCCAGGTTTCCGTGGAATATGCAGGGGGCCGGCCCGTGCATATCAGCAACGTGGTTATTGCCTGCCAGCACAACGAAAGTATCGCCTACGCAGATTTGGTGGATGCCGTGCGTGAAGAGGTCATTTTCAGCTCCTTGCCCGAGGACTTGATAGACAAGGATACCCGGATTTTTATCAACACCACTGGCCGTTTTGTTTCTGGTGGCCCTGTCGCTGATTGCGGACTGACAGGACGTAAGATCATCCAGGATACCTACGGCGGCATGGGCAACCACGGCGGCGGTGCTTTCTCCGGCAAAGATCCCTCCAAGGTTGACCGCTCCGGTGCCTATATGGCCAGATATATAGCTAAAAATGTTGTAGCCGCGGGGCTGGCTCCTACCTGTGAGGTTCAGATTGCCTATGCCATCGGTGTTGCTGAACCCGTATCCGTGCTGGTCACTACGGGCGGCAAGGGTGAAATTCCCGATGATATCCTGAGCAAGGCTGTCACCGATGTCTTTGACCTGCGTCCGTATTACATCGTCAAACAGCTTGATTTGCTACGTCCTATTTACAAAAAGACTGCCTGCTACGGCCATTTTGGCCGGGAACGGGTCGAGTTTACCTGGGAAAAGACGGACCGCATCGAAGATCTGAAGACAGCTGTGAAGTGGTAGCGCATAGTTCAACGTACGCAGTGCGCAGTTTGCAGTACGCATACACAACATCCTATGCATCGGATTGGATGCAAAATATATTTATGATATCTCTGGTGTCTGTTGTTTTGAGGTCCATGACCTGAATGAGTAATAATCCATTGCGTTAGAATATTGTAATAAACGAACTGTATGCAGCAATATTTAAGTTAGTTATAAACAAACCGTCCGGAAGATATCTTCCGGGCGGTTTGTTTTTTTATGTCCGCATATCCTTCCTGGAACGACCCCTTTCTTTCCACGTTTTTTTTGTTGTTGAATTCCATTTTTTCCGTGCTTGCCCCCCCCTCTGACCGGGTCTATAGGTCCTTCTATGCTAAAACTTTTCTCTGATACATACTCTTTGAGGCAGCCCGAATTTCTGCCCATGTCCCGTCGTGAAATGACAAATATCGGCTGGGACGAACTTGATGTGCTTTTGGTCAGCGGTGATGCCTACATGGATCATCCTTCTTTTGCCATGGCTCTGCTGGGTCGGTTGCTCATAGCCCACGGTTTCCGTACCGGGATTGTGGCCCAGCCCGCATGGGATACCCCGGATGATGTACTGGTCATGGGACGTCCCAGACTTTTTGCCGGGGTTGGGGCTGGGGCCATCGATTCCATGCTGGCTCACTATACAGCATTCCGTAAAAAGCGGTCTGATGACGCCTATACCCCGGGGGGCAGGGCCGGAGCTCGTCCTAATATGGCTTCCATTGTATACACAAATCTTTTGCACCAAGCCTTTTCCGGCCTGCCCGTGGTTCTGGGAGGCATAGAGGCCTCATTGCGGCGCATCACCCATTATGATTTCTGGAAGGACAGGTTGCGTAAACCCATCCTCCTGGATGCCAAGGCCGATGCTGTCATTTATGGCATGGGAGAACGGGCTATCGTTGAGACCGCCCGTCGTCTGGATGATGGATGGGCGTTAAATGGTATTCCGGGAACGGTAACACTGGATACCGATATTCCCGAAGATGTGCCTTGCA
>JAQVZR010000228.1 GCA_028708105.1 Desulfoplanes sp.
TCCCCGAGCAAGCAGAGAGGTGCCTTTCCTGTAGACAACCAGACCGTCCACAGCCAGGGAATACCCGACCCATAGGGGGAAAAAAAGGATGTGTGTCCGCACGCCTTCCAGTGTCCAATTCAACGCCCAGCACAGGCCAACCATGCCCAAACCTATCCACCCATACCCTGGATAGCGCATTATTGTCTCCCCGCAGAAGCACTCACGCACCTGCGTTTCACGTTCGATCCATTACGACCGGGTGTTCGGCCAAAATAATACAGCGGAAGATACCTTGCATGCCCATTGCCATATCCATAGTGTCTTCCCTACCCATTGCCATCACATATTTCAAAGAGTATTCAAATAAAAAAACACTCGGACATGCGACACATCCCGTAATCCTTCGGAGAAGGTCGTAATCCCTCGGAGAAGGTACCATGACAGAACCGATCCGCAGTATATGTATAGGTATTGTCGGCAATGATCCCCAACTTGAATCCATACTTCAGATCATTGCCAACAAAGAACTTATCTCTATTTTCCCGGAAATCAAGGTACGAGGAATTGCCAGTGCAATGGGTCCGTTCGCTCAGGAACTGATCATTGAATTAGGTGCCCACATCTATCCGAACTGTCCGAAAATGCTTCGTGCTCATCCGGAAATAAACACCTTATTGGTCATCGAGAACAATGCGGAACTTCTCACGACCCTGCGTCGGGAAGTTCCCCCCTCCGTTTCCATTATTGATCCCCGGGTCGTTGCTTTTTTGGGAGAATTTATTATTCAGGAACGGTTCTGCCCTTCCTGCAAAACAGACCTGTTCGCGGCCCAGTCCATGCTCAGGACCGTGCTTGATGCAGTCACCGATGATATCCTTCTTATTGATACGAAACGAAATATTCTTGACGTGAATAAAAATGTCTGTACCCGTCTCGGACAGCCCAGAGAACATTTCATCGGACAACCGAGCTGGACGGCATGGGGACGGGAAGCCGTCTCCTGGGAGGGAGAAAAAGAGCTAGATCCCTTTGTGCGCGCCCTCAAGACAGGGAAAAAAAGCGAAGGTGTACACAGCCAGATCAATGCTCAAGGCAATCTCCAATACTACCGCATCTATGTATACCCTATCACCGATGACCACGGAACCATCACTTCGTTCCTGGAAATGCAGCGGGACATCTCGGATCGGACACATATGGAAAAACAACTCCAGCAATCCGAAAAAATGGCCGCTCTGGGTGAACTTGCCACGTATATCGCCCATGAAATCCGCAACCCCCTGGTTTCCATAGGAGGTTTCGCGGGCTCACTGCTGAAAACCGACAGTCTGCCGGCGACAATTCTGCATAAAGTTCAGATCATCCGGGACGAAGCCAAACGGTTGGACGACATTTTGCGGGGTATCCTCAATTTTGCAAAACCTGCCACGCAGACAAAAAACACCGTTAATGCCAACCTGGTTGTGGAAGAAACCATGCAGCTTATGGGCATGGGCTGTGATAAGCAGGGCGTTAAACTTACAATGCATCTTGCATCGGATATTCCTCATGTTCAGGGTCAGGCCGAAGCCATCAAACAATGCCTGATCAACGTGGTCAAAAATGGCATTGAAAGCATGGACAAAGGCGGAGCCCTGACGATACGCACCTTTTTTGCAGATCCCTTTGTGCACGTGGAAGTCACGGATACCGGCACAGGTATCAGCAAACGGAACATGGAGCAGATCTTCAACCCTTTTTTCAGCACCAAAGAAGAGGGATCAGGGCTGGGGCTGGCCATGACCAAAAAAATCATTGAGGACATGGGCGGCACAGTGACCCTCGCTAGCAGAAAAGGGAAAGGAACCCGAGTGGAGCTGCTGCTGAGAAGCAAAAAGCAGAAAAAATAAGGGCACAAGATGCAGTGCGCGATGCAAAGCTCAGGACACCAACATTGATCATGCATACCATCCAGAAACATTTCCAGAGAAAATAGCCCTTGCGGACGATGATAACGTCTTCATGTTTGTCGTATAGTTTACGGAATAACCAAGGATCACTCCATGAGAACAATTGTACTTGCCACGGGCAATCAGGGAAAAATCAAAGAATTTGCAACCATGTTCGGCCGGCTCATGCCGGATGTGACCGTGCTCGGACTCAAGGATTTTCCTGAAATCGAGGAAATCCCGGAAACCGGCACAACCTTTGAGGAGAACTCTCGCATCAAGGCCATGGCCGTAGCCAAAGCCACCGGACACGTGGCCGTGGCCGACGATTCCGGCCTGATGGTCGACGCTCTGGATGGGCAACCGGGCGTTTATTCCGCACGATATTCAGGTGAGCATGCCACTGATGAAAAAAATTACCTCAAACTTCTCGAAGAGATGCACAATGTACCCATGATACACCGCACTGCCAGATTTATCTGCGTGATAACGGCCTACGCACCCAACGGAGAATCTCTGGTTGCTCGCGGGAGTTGGGAAGGACGGATTACGAGTGCACCTCTGGGAAATCACGGATTCGGCTATGATCCTGTTTTTTGGGACGATGAGGCCGAAAAAACAGCAGCGCAAATGAATGCAGACACAAAAAACAGCCACAGCCACCGCGGAAACGCATTAAAATCTCTTCTTGAAGATTGGCCAGTTTTTTGGGAAAGAGTCTAAGAATACGTGATGCATGGCAGTCTTTCAATTAGATTGAGCAGGGACGAACCAAGGAGCAGGTTATGTGTGGGATTATCGGATATGCCGGGCACCGACCGGCATTACCCATTATTGTGGAAGGACTTAAAAGCCTCGAATACCGAGGATACGATTCAGCAGGAGTAGCCTATGCCCAAAAGGGTCGACTCAACGTGGTCCGCTCTGAAGGTAAATTGAGTGTGCTGGAAAAAAAGCTGGAGCGGGTCAATGCTCTTTCTGCCACCTATGGCATTGGGCACACCCGATGGGCCACCCATGGCCTGCCCACGGAAAAAAACGCCCATCCTCATATTGATGAAGAAGGTCGTCTTGCCCTGGTGCACAACGGGATCATTGAAAATTATCAGGAACTCAAGACCGAGCTGCAAAAAGAAGGACACAAATTCTGGTCGGACACCGATACCGAAGTCCTGGCCTATCTCATCTCCAAGGGATGCCATCTGAAAGACACCATCCCCGAGGCTATTTCCTGGGCCCTGAAACAGGTGGACGGCTCCTACGCCTTTGCCCTCATTGATCTCAAAAACCCGGGCAAAATCTGGGCAGCACGTAACTCCAGTCCCCTGCTTCTGGGCGTGGGAACGGGAGAAAATTTTGTGGCCTCAGATATCCCGGCCTTTCTGCCCTACACTCGGGAAGTCATCTTCCTTGAGGACAACCAGATGGTGGAGATGGATGCCAATGCATGGCAGCTCTACGATGTGGAGACCCTCAACCCCCTGAGCAAAAAAAACCAGCACATCACTTGGGATCTGCAGGCCGCACAAAAATCCGGATACAAACATTTCATGCTTAAAGAAATCTTTGAGCAGCCCCAGGTCATCCGCGACTGCCTGGCCGGGCGCGTGGACGAGCGCAAAGGCACGTTGGTCCTCCCTGAGCTGGAAGACATGGCAATACCCAAAGGGCTGAGCATTGTCGCCTGCGGTACCTCCTACCATGCAGGGCTGTGGGCCAAATACCTCATTGAGGCTTGGGCAAAAATCCCGGTGCAGGTGGAAATCGCCTCGGAGTTTAGGTACCGCAGTCTGGTCATGAACAAAGATGACCTGATTCTTGCCATCAGCCAGTCCGGCGAAACCGCCGACACTTTGGCCGGCATGCGTATTGCGAAAGAAAAGGGCGTACCCGTTCTCGGGTTATGTAACGTGGTCGGATCGTCCGTGGCCCGAGAATCGGACACGGTCATTTACACCCAGGCTGGGCCTGAGATCAGCGTAGCCTCGACCAAAGCCATGTGCAGCCAGCTGGTCCTTTTGACCCTGCTGGCCTATTACTGGGGAGAGGAAAAAGGCACCCTGCCCAAAGAGATCAAGGAAAAAATACTGCCCGGATTGCTGGCCCTGCCCAAACAGCTCAAAGAAGAGCTGCCCATGATCCGCAAAAAAGCCAAAAAACTTTCCAAGGAATATGCCTGGGCCAAAAACTTCTTCTATCTCGGTCGGGGCATCAATTTTCCCCTGGCCCTGGAAGGAGCCCTGAAACTCAAGGAAATCTCCTACATCCACGCCGAGGGCTATGCCGCGGGCGAGATGAAACACGGCCCCATCGCCCTCATTGATCCGGAATTCCCCACCTTTGCTCTGGCCCTAGATGATTTTCTGCTGCCCAAGGTCAAATCAAACCTCAAAGAGGTCCAGGCCAGGGGAGGCAAAATCATCACCTTGACCCACAAAGGCGCCAACATTCAGGAAGACGACTCCTGGGTCA
>JAQVZR010000229.1 GCA_028708105.1 Desulfoplanes sp.
ATGGCTCCCCTCTGTACCCCCCATTGTAACACGTGTGTCGCCCCGGACATAAGGGCCGTGCTGATTTGACGTCATCCCCCCCTTCCTCTCACCTTACGGTGGCAGTCTCGTTAGAGTATGCTACGGGGCACGCCCTGGGACGGGCTGGATTGGTGAGCGGGTATGATCTTACGGCGGAGGCAGCATTGACCAAACTTATCTATCTGTTCAGCCAGGGGCTGGATGCCGGTCAGGTTCGGGAGATGATGGCTCGCAGCCTGTGTGGGGAAATGACTCTACCCGCAGCAGTGGCTGCATGGTAACTCCTTGGGATCTATGTATAATGTATAAAAAAAGGCCGGGTTTACCCGGCCTTTTTTTATGCTATTCTGCTTGAATCTGAATCTTTTTGGGAATGGCCTTGGCTGCTTTGGGCAGGAACAGTTCCATAACCCCATTTTTTAGCGTGGCCTTGATTTTTTCGGCGTCAACCGTATCAGAGATGGTGAACCTGCGTACATAGGCACCACTACCGAATTCCAGATGAACGTCCTTGCTCTGTTCTTTCTTGGCATATTCCACTTTTCCGGTGATCTCGAGTTCGTTTTCCTTGAGATCAATAACCAGATCTTCTCTGTTAACGCCTGGGAGATCCATGAAAATATGGAATCCGTCTTCCCGTTCAAGGATGTCGGAGTCTGGATTGAAGTGGGGCAGTGTGTCTTTTTTTATAATCTCCTGTGTCATAATGACCTCCCTTAGGATAGACTGATATCAATTTTTTTGGGATGTGTTTCTTCGGCCTTGGTCAGCGCAATGTTCAGAACGCCATTTTTCATGGCTGCCGATACATTGTCGGGATCAACCGGTACATTAAGGGTTATGATCCGCTGGAAGTTTCCCGAAGCACGCTCCTGTCTGTAGTATTTTCCTGATTCTGATTTCCTTTCCCCTTTTATAACGAGGCTTCCATCAGTAAGAGTAAGTTCTACATTATCTATATCTACACCGGGAATCTCCGCCGAGACATAGATGTTTTTGTCATCCTCGCATATGTTTATAGGAGGGTAGGATACTCTTCTTTGAGTGAAATAGAGAGGTTTACTCATTTCTTCGAATATTCTGTCAATCTGAGACGGCAAATCATAGTATGTACTAAAATCTATAACCATAAGGCACCTCCTTTTTGGGTTGTATAAAGAATAACCATTAACCCTTGAGCGTCAAGATGGTGATTTGCATATTACGGACATGTTTTTTACGGTTGACAGCAACTGTTGGGGAAGGTTATCTATTCCCATGCCTATTTCTCGAACTACAGACACATGTTCTTTTTGTTGCACCGCTAATCGCTGGTGGTGGCGTGCGTCCTGTGGTCGGGTGTACGGCAAACAATAATTTTTCAGTATAACCGCCGTCACATGGGCCGCAGGAGAAATTCCGGCGGCCCATTTTTTATTCCGTCGGAAGGCCTGCATGCCTACATGGAGACGCAAACCGTGGAGGGTATATGTCCCGTTTTTTTGCTTTGACCGCTGTTGCGGTATTGTTTGTGGCCATGTTTGTGATTTCACCCGTGCAGGCCGGACCTGTAATGCTTCGGTACGCCAATTTTCCTCCGGCATCCACCTTCCCCTGCGTTCAGATGGAACGTTGGAAACAAGAAGTTGAAACACGTACCGCCGGACAGGTGCAGGTTCAGACGTATCCTGGCGGAACCCTTCTCGGGGCTAAAAATATGCTCCGGGGCGTCATGAAGGGGCAGGCTGATATGGGATGCCTGTGTATGTCCTATCAGCCCGGGGTATTCCCTTTGACCACGGTAACGGAACTCCCGGTGGGGTTTTCTTCTTCCACTGTGGCTTCGCAGGTTTTATGGGACCTTTATCAGCTGTATACCCCCAAGGAATTTGCCAAGGTCAAGGTGCTGGCCATGTTTACTTCAGCACCCACCAATATCATGAGCAGAGTTCCCGTGCGTACACCCCAGGATCTCGAAGGGTTGGAACTGCGGGCCTCGGGCATGGCCTCCAGTGTCCTGGATCGTCTCGGGGCGACACCCGTGTCCATGCCCATGCCGGAAACCCCTGAAGCCTTGCAAAAAGGGTTGGTCAAAGGATTGCTCTCATCCCTTGAGGTCATGAAGGACATGAATTTTGCCGAATATTGTCCCTATGTGACTCGGACTGATTTTCAGGTCTATCCTTTTGCCGTGGTCATGAATATGCGTACCTGGAACAGCCTTTCACCTGCCGTGCAGAAAACCATGGACGATCTGGCCCGGGAACAGTCGGTCTGGACCGGAACATATATGGATGCTCATGTACTGGATTCTTTGGCCTGGTCCAAGAAGACCTATGGCCTGACCACCTTTGAACTGGATGATGTCCAGAAGGCGGCCATGCAGGAAAAAGTGATGCCTCTGCTTGAGGAGTGGAAGGGCAAGGCCAAGGACAAGGGGATTGATGGAGAAGCGGTATTGACGGATTTGTATCGGCTTAAGAAAGTATATCAGAAATAGAAAAAGGGAGACGGGAGGCAGGAGACAGGACTCGACAGACATGAATCCAACAAACATACATCTCAAATTTGGCAGCAAGATGATGAATATATTGAAGAAAGGGGTTGGTTTGACCAACAGGTCGTTGTTTGGGCTGGCCGGCATCTGTCTGGTGCTCATGATGGCGCTGGCCTGCTCAAACATGGTTATGCGTTCGCTGGGGCATCCCGTCAAAGGGACTTTTGAGTTGATGGGCTTTTTCGGGGCTATGGTTGCGGCCTTGTCTCTTGCCGGCACCCAGGCCGGTGGCGGGCATATCGTGATTACCATTTTCCAGAAACGGTTTCCCAAGCCGGTGCGCATTGTTCTGGATATGGTGACCTCTGTGCTCAGTCTGGTGTTTTTCGGCCTCATGGCCTGGCAGACCTGGGTGCTGGCTCTGGGTATCAGGGAATTTGAAGAGCTTTCCGAGACCCTGCAGATTATCTATTATCCTTTCATTCTTGTCGTCTGTCTCGGGGTAGTGGCCCTGGTGGTACAGATTGTTCTGGAAACCCTTATCCTTTGTACTGGAAACGGAGAAAAATCATGAGCCTGACCGTACTTGGACTTGTGGGGATCGGCATTCTGCTGGCCATGATTTTTTTGCTGCGGATTCCCGTGGGTTTTGCCATGGGCATTGTGGGCTTTTGCGGATTCTGGGCCGTTCTGGATGTTCATGCTGCTTTGGGTATGCTGGGAGATGAGACTTGGAAGGTTTTTTCTTCCTACGGGCTTACGGTTATCCCTTTGTTTATTCTCATGGGGCAGATTTGTTTTTATTCCGGACTCAACGAACGTCTATACCGCACGGCCTATGCCTGGCTGGGACAGGTCCGCGGCGGTGTGGCCATGGCGACGGTGATGGCTTGTGCCGGGTTTGCGGCCATCTCCGGATCGAATACGGCTACAGCAGCCACCATGAGTTCCGTGGCTCTGCCCCAGATGAAAAAATACGGCTATGACTCCATCCTGAGCACCGGTGCCGTTGCTGCCGCTTCCACCCTGGGTGCTGTTATTCCCCCAAGCATCGTACTTATCGTCATTGGTCTGCAGACAGGTCAGTCCATCGCCAAGCTGTTCTGGGCATCCCTTATCCCCGGGATTATGCTGGTGGTCTTTTTTCTGCTGCGTATTGCCATGGTCTGTAAAAAAAATCCAGCCATGGGACCTGCCGGTCCCCGGACCGGATGGAAGGAAAAGTTTCGGTCCCTCAAAGGCTCAGTGGAAATGATCATTCTTTTTGCCCTGGTCATGGGCGGTCTGCTGGCCGGATTTTTTACTCCCAGTGAGGCCGGTGCAGCCGGTGCAGCGCTGGCCTTGCTCGTCAGCCTCGGAGGAAGAAATCTGAGCTGGAAACATTTTGTGCAATCCGTGCAGGATACCCTGGGGATATCCTGCATGATCATGACTATTGTTCTGGGGGCGGTCATTTTTGGCCGTTTTCTGGCCGTGACCAGAATCCCTTTTACTCTGGCCACCCAGGTGGCGGAACTTTCTCTGCCGCCATTGATGATCCTCGGGCTGATCTGTCTTTTATACATGCTTGGCGGGGCAATTATGGATGCTTTGGCTTTGCTTATTATCACCATTCCCATTTTTTTCCCTGTGGCTGAGTCCCTGGGATATGATCCCCTGTGGTTCGCCATTGTGGTCACGGTGGTGACAACCATGGGAGCGGTCACGCCTCCGGTAGGAGTGAATACTTTTATCGTTTCGGCCATGGCCGGCGATGTGCCTTTGACCGATGTTTTTAGAGGAGTGGCGCTGTTTTTACCTTGTTATCTGCTCTGTCTGGCGGTGTTGATTCTCTGGCCGGGCGTGCTGACGCTGCTTTAAACGGGAGA
>JAQVZR010000230.1 GCA_028708105.1 Desulfoplanes sp.
TCCGATCTCAATTTCAGCCGCATTTTCCGTGACCTGAAAACGATACCCCTGGGCATAGGTAAGCAGAGACGCGGCCATGGCCGAGGCCACCCCTATTTCTCCCTGACAGCCTACATCCGCACCGGCAATACTGGCGTTGTGCCGGGCCAGAAAACCTACGGAAGCGGAAGCCAGCAATCCTTCCCGCAATGCCTGGGGAGCAATATGCCTATGATTTTTGAGGACATACATAATAGCGGGCATCACTCCGGAGGAACCGGCTGTGGGTGCCGTCACGATACGGTGTCCCGCTGCATTCTCCTCGGCAGTTGCAAAAGCATAGGCACTCAAGGCCACCATGAGATGATCGGTAGACTGGGTTGTCTTGCAGGCCCGCTGATAGAGGACCGATGCCTTGCGGTGCAGACCAATGGGGCCGGGTAAAATCCCTTCAGTATGTATCCCGGTTTCCACGGACTCTTCCATCGTCGCCACAATCGTATCCAAACCGTCCATGATCTGCTTTTCCGCCGCACCGGTGATAGCCTTTTCATTGGCCAGCATGAGCTCATGAAGCCTGATATTTTCCGAACGAAGAATCTTCTTCAATTCTTCCATTGTGCTGTAGGGATAAACGGGCTGTCCTGGTGAAGTTTCATTCTGTCCCTTCCACTGGATGAACCCGCCACCCACGGAATAATATTCCCGTTCAAACACCACAGCCCCGCCTTCTCCGAGAAGGCGAATACGCAAGGTATTATTGTAGGGAAAATCATGTTCAAAGGCATCAAAGATAATAGCATCCCAGGACAAATAAAATATACGCGATCCCACGACAACGGGATATTTGCTCCCCTCATCATGATTCAGGCTGTCGATAAACGCAGCCGAACAGGTCTGGGGATTTTCACCCAGCAATCCGGCCAGAACGGCCCGATCTGTTCCATGCCCCCTGCCTGTGGCGCTCAGACTTCCGTACAGACGGACTTCGATAGCCTGGGATGCTGCCAATACGGTTTCAGGAAGCGTCCGAACATGGGTGATAAAGTCAAATCCCGCTTTCATAGGGCCGATGGTGTGGGAACTTGAAGGCCCCGGACCGATCTTGAACAATTCGAAAATTGACGTAGTTATGGGCGTCATGGGTTCTCCGTCTGGTTCCTGCACTCACGCAGGCACTTGTAAAAAATTGTTCAATAATGAGGAGGTGGAGGTTCTGGACTTTCTCCCTGATCCGACAAAGCGACATCGCGCAATTTGCTGGCCAAAAATTTAATCTGCTTTTCAATTTCATCAAGCTGACGTTGCTGGGCCGTCATGACCTCATTGAGTTTTTCAATGGTCCTGTCTTGAAAAGCAAGCTGTGTCTGAATTTGTATTAGATCTTCATCCATCATTAAACACGACTCCCTCTGAGTGCATGGTGTGAATATACCCCATTAAATACCAAAATTAAACCAAACCACGTTTGAAGGATTGAGTTTTTTTCACCGCGAAGAACGCTAAGGAACACGAAGAAAAGCAACAAAATAAAGCTCAATCTATCCCAGATTCTTCACCCTTCGCGTTCCTTCGTGCCCTTCGCGGTGAAAAAAGAATTGAACAGTGATAACCTGTTCGAAAACTATGGGTCTGAAACTGGGTTTGGTTTAGCACGCATCTATTCAAAAGTATGTACTGCTCCCAGGTGCAAAAAACCATGGGCAGAAGGAAGCTGACCTCCTGCCCATGGGGAACGAAACCATGTGGTCGGTAAAAATACTTTTTTCCAACGCTGCCTACAAGCGATCGCAGGGAACATCTCCCAGAATCGCCTCAAGTTCGTCTTCAACCAAACGTCCATACTGCGCAAGAGGATATTGAGCACCGCACTCCATGCAATGCAGGGTAACGCTACGTCAGGAACGTACGGGGGTCAGCGCGGCATAACAGCGCAAACAAAACAATTGAGAACAGGAATCTTCCAGCTGATTTTCCGAAGCGTTGCACATTTGGACACGCATATCTAACAGAGTGTTCAATGGATTGGAATACGTCATATGTCTTTCCTATAAGGATATGGTTACTGCGGATGAAACCCGACCAGCCTTATCACGTGCCTCCTGAATGGACCCGGCACGTGCCAGAGCAACCCCCATGCGCCGGTGCCCTTTGACTTCGGGCTTGCCGAAAAGCCGGATCTGGGTATCGGGTTCTTGGAGGGCTTTTTCAAGGTTCCCGAATGCGACCTGAGCCGAATTCCCCTCAGCCAGGATAACGCTGGAAGCCGAAGGCCCGTGCATGGTGATGTTGGGCACGGGTAATCCCAGAATAGCTCTGGCATGCAGGGCAAATTCGGAAAGATCCTGGGAAATCATGGTTACCATGCCGGTGTCATGGGGACGGGGCGAAACCTCGCTGAAATACACATTATCGCCCTTGATGAACAGCTCCACGCCAAAGATACCGTATCCGCCCAGAGCATCTGTAACAGCCCCGGCAATACGTTTAGCTTCAGTAAGGGCCGCATCGGTCATGGGCTGGGGCTGCCAGGATTCTTGGTAATCACCGTTTTTCTGGCGATGCCCAATGGGCATGCAAAAAGAAGTTCCCCCTGCATGACGTACCGTAAGCAGAGTTATTTCGTAGTCAAAATCAACAAAGCCCTCGACAATAACCTTCCCCGCACCTGTACGCCCTTCACTCTGAGAAAGTTCCCAGGCGGCCTCAAGCTGTCCGGCTTCCTTAACCACGCTCTGACCGTGTCCCGAAGAGCTCATGATCGGTTTGACCACAAAAGGAATACCTATCTCTTGTGCTGCCAGGAGATATTCCTCCCTCGTTCCGGCAAAACGGTAGGGAGACGTGCTGATGCCGAGTTCTTCTGCCGCCAGCCTCCGGATACCTTCCCGGTTCATGGTCAGACGTGTGGCCCGGGCCGTTGGAATGACAGTGAAGCCCTCATTCTCCAGATCCTGCAAGGTATCCGTGGCAATGGCCTCAATCTCGGGGACGATATAATCAGGGCGTTCCTGCTCAACGATAGCACGCAGTCCCTGACCGTCAAGCATGGACAGAGTATAGGATCTGTGGGCCACCTGCATGGCCGGTGCATTCTCATACCTGTCCACGGCGATGACTTCGACCCCCAGCCGCTGCAGTTCGATAGCTACTTCCTTACCAAGTTCACCTGAACCCAGCAGCAAAACCTTTTTAGCCGTAGGAGATAAAGGAGTACCAAGTGTTGTCATGATGCGCTTTTCCCGCTTGTAGTTAAATAGTTCTTAAATAAAATCGTGTTGTTGGACAAAATTATGATCTGAAGTTACGCACGCCACCGAGATCTTTCTGCTGAGCCCGGCATTGCCGGCAAGAAGGTCCCCCCTTGAGGGGGGGAGGGGGGGTGTGTTCTCAGACTGTGCGGCCATGACAGAGTAACATTGTTGCTGAACCATTGAGTGCACGGACTTTTCAGGCAATGAATGACTCGAACCCGAAAACTCCCTTCGAAGCACGATCTAGACTTCCCCCCTACCCCCAATGGCGTTAAGTAACGTAATTCAGACCGTGCCAGACACCCCCCTACCCCCCTCAAGGGGGGACCTTCTTGCAAGCGATATCGGACTCAGCTCAAGGCTCTCGAAAGGCGTGCGTAACATCACAACCTAAAACCAAAAACTTAAAACCTAAAACCAAAAACCATTTTCCACCGCAACGTAAACTGGAGGGCGTCCGCTCCTGCGGCGCCGCTTTGGGGCAGGGACGTGGCATCCAGGCACAATCGTCATTATTCCCCGGAAACCTAAAACCTAACACCTAACACCTAACACCTAACACCTAACACCTAAAACCTAAAACCTAACACCTAACACCTAAAACCTAACACCTAAAACCTCCTTTCATCCTTTTCATCTTTTTCATCTTTTTCTCCACCTATCTTGACATACATCCTCGCTCTGACTACTCGTTCAGCACTTGAACATACACACGCCTGAAGCTTTGGATGGTACCTTGACAAAAAAATGTATTTACATCTTTTCAACCCATAGAGAATGCTATGCTTACTTTTTCAGAGATAAAAAATAAAAATGTCCCCGTGGCCATTGTCGGCCTGGGCTATGTTGGTCTTCCTCTTGCCGTGGCCTTTGCTGAGCATTTTGATGTTATTGGCTTTGATATCAATAAAGAACGCGTTGCTGAGCTTGCAACGGGTGTGGACCGGACGCTGGAAGTGGACAATGCCCGGCTGCAATCCGTTTCCATGGAGCTCACATCCGATCCTGCGGCCATCAAACGGGCCGGAGTGATTGTTGTTGCCGTGCCTACGCCCATCGACAAGAACCGCCGTCCTGATCTGAGCCCGGTCATCGGGGCCTCCACCCTGGTGGGCCAGCATT
>JAQVZR010000007.1 GCA_028708105.1 Desulfoplanes sp.
TATTCTAAATTAGCAATTAAAATTAAACTTTTTTGATAAACATCGACAGTTTCATTATAACTATTATTATTATTGCCATCATAATTACTTAACAGTTCTTTTGAACTGTATTTAATGGCTATGCACGGGGTGATACCCTGACCGGGATTTTGGGTACCTACCTTTCGCCCCTGGAAATCCATGAGCTTGCTCAGGCCTGTAAACCTATTTTTGCCCTGACCGGAATCCGTACCGGCCAACCGTATTCCATTATTCTTAAGGATGATCGTCTGCAGGGCTTTGAGTATGAAATCAACAATGAACAAAAATTGTTGATTTCGTGCGTGGAGAACGGTTTTGACGTCCATAAACAAGCTATTCATTATGATGTCACCCCGGAGGTGGTCGCCGGAGCTATAACGGCCAGCTTGTCAGCCGCTTTGGATCATCTGCATGAGGGGCCGGAATTGGCGGCCATGATGGAAGATATTTTTGGCTGGGATATCAATTTTGCACGGGATATCCGCACAGGGGATTCTTTTCGACTGGTGGTTGAAAAACGTTTCCGTAACGGAAAACCTGCCGGGTATGGCTCTATTCTGGCTGCAACCTTCAACATCCAGAACCAGAGATACCAAGCCTACCGTTTTACCGATAAAGCGGGCCGTTCGTCCTATTATGACCAGAAGGGCGACTCCATGCGCAAGGCCTTTTTAAAGGCTCCCCTGTCTTTTAGCCGGATTTCATCTTTCTATTCCAATAGTCGGCTTCATCCCATATTAAAGATACGTAAACCCCATCATGGCGTTGATTACGCCGCACCTCGGGGAACCCCCATCAAAGCTGTCGGAGACGGGGTCATAACCGCCCGGACTTTTAACAAGGCCGCAGGCAGATACATCAAGATCCGGCACAGCAAGGGCTACGAAACCATCTATAACCACATGAGTCGCTATGCCGTAGGGACGCAACAAGGCCAGCGTGTTGTCCAGGGACAGACAATCGGCTATGTGGGAATGTCTGGCTATGCCACCGGTCCCCATCTTGATTTTCGGGTCAAAAAGCATGGTCAATATATCAATCCGCTGCATATGAAATCTCCGCCCACAGAACCTGTGAGCGAAGCAGACATGCCACGTTTTAAACAGCTGGTAGCCGGTTTAAAACGGCAGCTTGGGACGGATATACCACCAGATACTATTATGGAGGCCGGTGTACAGTCTGTAAAACACAACGGTTGAAAACTTACCAAAAAGGCCCGGAGCTTTCTGCTCCGGGCCTTTTTGGTTCTAGACGGCGTTGGTTTGGTTGTATCAGATCAGTTTGCGGATCATTGTATCTGTCATATCCATGACCGCAGCGATAATGTTTTCAATTTCCTGTGTCTCGGCATTATCAATATGGATGCCACAGGATACACTCACTGTGGCATTAAGGGCTACGGCTATTTTTCGGGCTACATTTTTGGCCAGTTCGTCCTCTTTATGTCCCGGTATAGCCAGAATGGAAACAGTGGCGCTGATTTTGTTTTTGTCTTTTTGGCTTGGGTGCGGGATGGCCAGGGCCACGGCACCGATATGCTCTTGATCGCCTCCAGAAACCGTCACGCAGAAGTCCTTGCCCAGACATAGTGCCTGTATACGCAGGGAGATTCTTCCAGATGTTTTTTTGACTCGTATCATGGGAAAGACACTAACGGTTTAGAATGACGCTGACAAATGTGACAACCTTTTTTAGTCTTTGATAGGCTCTGGGCGGATGGATGCCAGGTAGTCTCTGGCCATCTGAGCATCATCAGAGGAGGGGGCGGTCGCAATGACTCTTTTGAACCATTGACGGGCTTCGCTGAATCTGTCCAGACGAATCAGGTTTTCCCCCAGGGCCAGCATTATGTGGGTGTTGGTGAGATCAGATTCTGCCCCTTGTTCGTACCATTTTTGGGCTTCCTCTGTTTTGTCCTGAGCTATGAGCATTTCTCCCAGCAGGAGATAGGCCGGGATGAATCGCCAATTTTTATCTACGGCCATGCGCGCATATTGCATGGCCTGTTCGTTATTGCCCTGTGTATTATAGAGATCGGCCAGATTGTAGGCGGGAATTTCCTGGCGCAGATACGTGGGGATGGTCAAGGCCGTGTTGTAGGCGGCAATGGCTTTGGCATTGTCGTGCTGGGCAGCATACACCTGGCCTAGATAGTTCCAGGCATCCCCAAAACTGGGTTTCAGGGCCACGGCTCGTTCAAAACTCTCTGCGGCATGGGAGTAATTTCCCATGAGACTGTACACATGGCCCAGATCAAAAAAAAGTCGGGGATTGTTTTGAGCCGTGTTTTTAACCAGCAGAAGTTTTTCCAATGCTGGCCGATTTTTACCTGCACGGATATAGCTCTCGGCAAGGTCAAGCTGAATACTCACCTCTTCCTGACTCATGTTCGTTTGGTTCGTTGTGGTGGATGTGGATTTGCCGCATCCGGTGATCATGAGAAGGAATATAAGGGAAAAAGATAGAGGACAGAGGATGGTGGATATCTTGGGGATGGTGGGCTGTGGAGAGTTTTTGCGCATGGCGTATTCCGCTGAAGCGAACGTTATTTTTGTGGCCAATTACCGTGTTTACAGGAGGCACCCGGCAAGGGGTGCCCCCACACTTGTAATTTTTACACCACCTTGTTCAAAGCAAATTCGATAATCGCTTCCGCTCCGACCTTTTGGAGTCTGGGAATGAGCTCGCGCACGTTACTGATATCCACGACCACCTCAATGGACAGCCAGTCGGAATTATAGAGATGGGCGATGGTCGGTGAGGTCATGCTAGGTAGAATTTTCATGATATCATCCATGTTTTTAGCAGGAGCATTCATCTTCAAGGCCACGAGTTTTTCGGCCCGCAACGCTCCTTGAAGCAGGATATTCATGTTTTCGATTTTGGCCCGTTTCCAGGGGTTCTCCCAAGCTTCTTTGTTGGCGATAAGCTGGGTATTGGTTTGCAGAATTTCCGCAATGATGCGCAGACCATGGGCCTTGATGGTTGTTCCGGTCTCGGTGATCTCAACAATGGCATCGGCCAGACCTTCCACAACCTTGGCCTCCGTGGCCCCCCAAGAATAATCAACAGTTACGGGAATTCCCGCATTAGCAAAATATTTTTTGGTATAGGAGACAAATTCTGTGGCAATTTTTTTGCCAGCCAGATCTTCGGGGCGCTTGTAGGGGGAATCCCCGCCAACGGCCAAAACCCACCGGGCTGGTTTTGTACTGACTTTGGAATAGATCAGGTCGGAAACCAGCACCACGTCGGCTTCGTTTTCCAGAACCCAGTCCTTACCAGTCAGCCCCACATCCAAAACGCCTGAGGCTACGTACCGGGCCATTTCTTGAGCACGGCACAGGCTGCATTTGATATCTTTGTCGTTGATGTCCGGAAAATAATTTCTGTGGTGGGATGTCAGTTTCCAGCCTGCCTTGGCAAAGAGTTTAGTGGTTGCTTCTTCCAGGGAACCTTTGGGTATACCGAGTTTGAGCAGATTGTTTGTATCAGCCATTTATTTATAGACCTCCTTGGGATCAAATATTTTGTCGCAACACTCTTTCCATTCACCACTGTTCAAGTTTTTGAGCTCCCGAAAAAAACAACTTTCATACCCCAGATGGCAGGCCGCGTCACCAATTTGTTCCACGAGCAGGAGAATGGTGTCCTCATCGCAATCCAGACGGACGGCATGGACCTTCTGCACATGACCTGATGATTCACCCTTATGCCAGAGCTTGTTTCTGCTGCGGCTATGATAATGGGCGTCACCCGTGCTCAGGGTTTTTTCCCATGCTTCTTGATCCATATAGGCCATCATGAGTACTTTATGGGTCTTCACATCCTGGGCAATGGCCGGGATGAGTCCGTTTCCTTTCTTGAAATCAGGTTGCAACACGCTTGTTTACTCCCCACAAGGGTTAAAAGTTGCTCGGCCCGTTCCCGGGCCGATAAAAATTCGGAAGTGTCGTGCGACGTGGTGATTACCCACTGTCTGTGGTCTGCGCCCGTAACTGTCCGCAGGCAGCGGCGATGTCCTGGCCTTTGCTCTTGCGCAGGGTACAGGTCATGCCTTTATCCCAGAGAAGTTTTTCAAAGGCGAGAACGGCTTCCTGGGTCGGGCTTTTGTACGGGATGCCTGGTCCGGGATTGAAGGCTATCAGATTCACCTTACACTTGAGACGTGACAGCAGTTTGACAAGGGCTCTGGCGTGATCCAGCGAGTCGTTGACTCCGCCGAGCAGGAGATATTCGATGGTTACCCTTTCCCTGGATTGCAGAGGATAGTGTTCCAGAATATCCATGAGCTCATCCAGCGGCAGCCGGGCAGCCTTGGGCATGATCTTCGACCGCAGTTCCTGGGTGGGAGCGTGCAGGGAAATGGCCGGCAGGGCAAGGCCCTGTTTGGCAAATTCCAAAAGCCCTTTTTGTATTCCACAGGTGGACAGGGTGATCTTGCGCCGGGAAAAACTGAGTCCGTGTTCGCTGTGCAGTATTGCCATGGCCCGTTTGACCTCGGGCCAGTTCATAAGGGGTTCGCCCATGCCCATGAACACTAGGTTGGTCAGTCGTTGTCCCTGATCCCGGCCCAGGAGAAAGTCCCTGGTCACCAGCACCTGCATGGCTATTTCACCGCCGGTCATATTGCGCATGAATCCCATGGCCCCGGTGCTGCAAAAGGTACATCCCATGGCGCATCCCACCTGGGTGGAAAGGCATTGGGTGTACCTGTCGCCCTCGGGAATGAGCACTGTTTCCACGAGGGCGTCATCGTCAAAGCGGAGCAGAAATTTGACGGTTCCATCAACGCTTTCCTGCAGGGTGTGCACTTTTGGCCAGGCAATCGTCCATGTCTCTGCCAACCGGGTGCGGAATTCTTTGGAGACATTGGTCATCTCGGAAAAATTCTGACTTCCTTGACGCCATAACCAGGCCCATATCTGGGCGGCTCGGAATTTTGGTTCGTCCATTTCTAGGAGCAGGTTTTCGAGCTCTGCAAAGGTAAGGTCCAGAATATTTTTTATTGGATCTTCTCCTTTTCCTTATAATCTTTGACGTAGCGCACGGCCTCTTCGAGGGTGTTCACATCCCCGGCGATCTGGGCCTGCAACAGGGCGTCGCGGATAAGTCCGACCATGGGGCCTGGATGGATATGGGCCAGTTCCATGATTTTTTGGCCGTTGAGCAGGGGTTCGAGCATATCTTCGTCAATGTCCGCCCGCTCCAGCATTTTCATATTGTGATTAAATTCAGTATAAGTTCCGTTGTCGGCCTTGACCTCGGCCCGGGCCAGTTCGATGAGTCGGGGATATTCAAATTGGGCCTTGAAACGACGGATACCCTTGTCATTGAGCATGAAATGAAAGCGCATATGGTTTTTGACCAGATGGCAGATGAGATCGATATCTTCGGGCTCAAAACCCAGTCTGCGCAGGATCTTACGGGTAACTTTGGCTCCGACCTGATGGTGTTGGTAAAAAAGGAGTTTACCGTCAAAGGATTCACCGGTGAAGGCTTTGCCGATATCCAGGAAGAGGCAGGCCAGTGTGCCGTACCAGTCAAAGGGGAGTTCTTCGGGATAATGGCGCATGGTGCCTATCACGTGCTTCCAGATGGTTTCCTTGCTGTCACCATTTTCAGAGGGCAGGGAGATACGGGTCAGGGGCATGAGTTCAGGGATAATTCCATGCAATATCATGGTATCAAAGAGATACTGGACAAACTTCCACATGTTTTCGGCTTCTACTTTGCGCCATTCATCCATAATATCGGAAATGCGTACATAATCTGAAACCCGTCGGGCGCACCGCAGGAGGCTGAGCCAGGTGTTTGCTTCAATGGGCAGATTGTAATTGGCCGAAAAACGTAATGCCCGGATGGCCAGCAGGTAATCCCGTTTCAATGTTTCATCAGGAATGCCCACCAGTTTTATTTCTCCAGAGGAGAAATCTTCGAATCCATCGTACACGTCTTTGGGTTGTGGAATGGTCGGGCAGGTTCCGTGCAGAGAAAAACCACCCTGTTTTTCCATGAGCCGGAGCAGGCGCGGGGTCAGTTTGGTTACACAGGCATCGATATATGATCCTTTGCCCAGATCGCCCTGGTAGAAGGAAAAGGTAATGCCGCCCTGGGATAAGGTTGCCTTGCACATGGAATCGTCGCTCTTGTGCATATCCGGAAAAAGTTTGAGCAGATTGTCGAACTCCATATCCGTACAGATGTCGATTTCTTTTTCGGCCTGCCGGTCCAGGATCTTTTTCTGTAAGGGAAGATTGACGATATAGGCATCGTAGCCGTTTCTCATGATAGTTTTACATATGGAAGCCGCGTCTTTGATTGGCTGCATCAAGCTGTCTCCTTGCCCGCTATGGCTGAACGTGTGACATGCGCATGGGGGGCGGGTATCCTGCGCAAATATGGTCGGATTATTTTGTGTCCGTGGAATATACAAGTTTTCCTTCAAGATAATGTGCGCTGACTTTACCCTGAAGATTCATACCCATGCAAGGGGTGTTTTTGCCCTTGGAAAGCAGGGATGAAGGGGTCACTTCCCAGCGTATTTTTGGATCAAAAAGGACAAAATCAGCCCGGTCTCCGGGGGTGAAAGTGTTGACTGGCAGATGGAAGATTTCAGCAGGGCGCAGGGCACAACGGGTGACGATGTCGTCTTGGGTGATGACTTTTTTCTCAACCAGTGAGGCGTACAGAGAAAGGGCCGTGTCCAGCCCTGAAATACCGTTGGGTGCCTCGTCCAGGGTTGTTTCTTTTTCAAAATCAGCGTGGGGGGCGTGATCTGTAACCAGAATATCAATAACGCCCTGCTGTACTGCATGGCGCAGGGCGAGCACGTCTTCCCGGGTGCGCAGAGGCGGATGGACTTTTGCCAGGGTATTGTAGCCCTCAAGCATGGTCTCATCCCACAAAAGGTAATGGGCACAGGTTTCCGCCGTGACCTGAATACCTTTTTCTTTGGCAAAGAGGATTAAATCCACAGACTCTTTGCAGCTGATATGGGCCAGATGGATGGGGATGTGTAGGTATTCTGAAAGCAGGATATCTCGGGCTACCTGCAGGGATTCTGCTACGGTCGGGCTACCCTTGAGACCCAGTCTGCCGGAGACAACGCCTTCGTTCATCACGCCGTGTCCGGACAGGGCCGGGTCTTCGCAATGATCAATAATTTTGAGGCCCAGATCTGATGCGTATTCCATGGCCCGACGGAAGAGATCATTGTCCCCTACGGGCATGCCGTCGTTGGAAAGAGCAACGCACCCGACCGCGGCCAGTTCGGCCATGGGGGCCAGCTCCTTGCCCGCCAGTCCCTTGGTCAGAGCGCCTACAGGGCGGATCCTGGGGCCATGGGGATAGGCACGCAGGGCTGTGTCCAGGATATATTCCGTAATCTGGGCCCGATCGTTCACCGGATCTGTATTGGCCATGCACATAACCTGTCCAAAACCGCCTCCAAGGGCGGCATGAAGGCCGGAGGCAATGGTTTCCTTGTATTCCTGACCGGGTTCCCGCAGGTGAACATGGGCGTCAATGAGGCTTGGGAAAAGCCAGACCCCGTGGCCATCCTTTGCATGGGATTGCGGGGTGATCTCTTTTCCCTGTTCCACGGGAACAAGCCCTTGAATGGTGCCCTGATCCACCAAAAGATCCATGGCCTGATTGTGCCACAACACGTTGCGTACGATATATTCCGGTGCAGACATGAGGTTACCTGTTTATGCGGGTATAGTATTATGGATACCGTTGTTGTGTAAAAAACGGTATCGCGCAGAGGGGCAAGGACGCAGAGAACATCAAAACGGTTAAACCAGAAAAAAAATTTGTGTTTTCGTTTTTCCTGACATGCGCAATAGTATTTGTTGCGTAAGAGCTTAGCAGCTGACGAGCTTTTCAACCGATAAGCATCAAGGTGAGCGGCTGACGTGAATGCCATCAAAAAATTCGGTTTGCAAAAGCGTCCAGGTTATCTTTCTTCAGCTGTTTCCCGGGTCATGTGCAGGTACAAAATGGCCATGCGCACGGCTACGCCCGAGGCCACCTGGTTCAGAACCAGACTGTTGCTGGCGTCGGCCAGGGCCGAGGATATTTCCACCCCGCGGTTGATGGGGCCGGGGTGCATGATTTTGACGTCGGGAGAGGCCTGTTGGAGATGAGAAAAATCAAGACCATAGGTCATGGCATATTCACGCAGGTCGGGCAAAAGGCCCGCTTTTTGGCGTTCCAGCTGGAGACGCAGGCAGATAATGGCGTCCACTCCTTTACAGGCTGTGGCAAGGTGTTCATAGACTGTCACTGGCCAAGTTCTCATCCCGCAGGGCAGGAGTGTTCTGGGTGCGCACATACGCACCTTGGCCCCGAGCATGGTCAGAAGTTGAACATCGGATCGGGCCACCCGGCTGTGGGCGATATCGCCAAGGATAAGCACTGTTTTTCCGGTAAAATCTTCACCCCACACGGAACGCAGGGTGAAACCGTCCAAGAGTGCCTGGGAGGGATGGGCATGGCGGCCGTCACCGGCGTTGATGACGGAACAATGGAGGCGTTTGGCCAGAAAATCCGCCGCTCCGCTGGACCAGTGGCGGAGGACAATGGCGTCCGGGCGCATGGCTTGGAGGGTCAGGGCCGTGTCTTTGAGGGTCTCACCTTTTTGCAGGGAACTGCCTGTTTTGGTCAGGGAAAAGGTGTCTGCTGAAAGTCTTTTTCCTGCGATATCAAAGGATGTTTTGGTTCGTGTGGACGCTTCGGCAAAAAAAAGGACAACACTTTTGCCCTTGAGCACCGGAACCTTTTTGACCGGACGCATATTCACTTCATCAAACCGGTCGGCTATCTTGAAAATATATCCGATTTCTTCCCGGTTCAATTGTGAGATGGTAAGTAAATCTTTGTGGTTCCACTGCATGGATGGTTGTTCCCCGCTGTGAGTATACAGATGATGATCCGCACAAAATATAATTCTTTATCCTAAAAATATCTTATGCATCAGGCAAGGAGTTTTTTTAGGGAGAAGGCGATAACAAAAAGGCAGGAGCGATGGAATATCGCCCCTGCCGGATGTGCGGGAACTGCGCTTTATAGAAGGGTAGAATTAAACCAAACCCAGTTTCAGACCCATAGTTTTCGAACAGGTTATCACTGTTCAATTCTTTTTTCACCGCGAAGGGCACGAAGGAACGCGAAGGGTGAAGAATCTGGGATAGATTGAGCTTTATTTTGTTGCTTTTCTTCGTGTTCCTTAGCGTTCTTCGCGGTGAAAAAAACTCAATCCCTCAAACGTGGTTTGGTTTAGAATTTATAGCCGACATTCATGGCAAACAGATGGGACTTGCCGTCTGTAAAGGTGCTGGTCGTGTCGACACCGGTTTCTTCGCTGGAGCTGAAATCACGGTCCTTGACGGTCAGGTAGCTGTAGGCCAGGTCAATGGTCCATGAATCCCAGTGGAATCCGGTACCAACGCTGTAGATCTGGCGGTCGTTAGACGGGATCTGATATTCTGCATGGTCTGGATCAATGGGCGATTCATCATATGTGTAACCTGCACGGAGATCCACCCAGTCTCGCAGGGCGTATTCGATACCGACAGAGTAACGGTTCACGTCTTTCCAGTTTTTTTCCGTGATAGAGGTAGTGGGGGTCACTGCATCGGTCATTTCGATTTTCAGTTCGTCGTAGGCACTCCAATAGGTGCGCAGAAGATCAAAGGAGATGCTTAGTTTGTCTATGGGTTTAATCATGACACCCAGGGACAGCATTGCGGGCAGAGGTTCTGTAGCCTTGAAGGTGTCGCCGTATTGTTGGCTGATCACCTGAGCTGCATTTCCTCCAATAGCCGCTGTCCCGATGTTGCTGAAATCTGCTTTGCCTTCCATACTAACATCAATTTCATTGCGATAGGATGCACCAAGGGATAGCCAATCCAAAGGCTTATACTGCACAGCCAGATTGAATCCGTATCCAGCGTCACCTCCGGTTAGTTTTTGTTTTACATCACCAGTAGAATCGCCTGTTACCGTAACCATTTTTTGCAGGTTAACTTCAATATACGCAATTTCCAATCCCACAGCCATGGACAGTGAGTCGGTCAACTTAATGGCTATATTGGGATTCAATGAAACCTGCTTAATCCCTGCATACATGGAATTGTATCGGCCGTACCAGTCTTCATTGCTACGATATTCTGTACCCAGTCCGGTCCGTGAATAGAGGGCCACACCAAGCCAGTACCGTTCGCCCAGCTGGGTGGTAAAATAGGTGTTGGGAATAAGCCAAGTATTGTCCACGCCCTCACCGCCGTCGTAGGTATCGGAGAGGACGCTCGCTGAGGGCCTGACGATGGTTATACCTGCACTGACCTGAGTTCCAGGTAACTGGGTCATTCCTGCCGGGTTGTAGACCACGGTCGAAGGATCTTCCCCCCGTGCAGCCATGGACCCGCCGAGGGCCTGCCCTCGGGCACCCCATTCGTAAATTCCGTAACCGGCGGCTCCCGCAATGCCTGGCATGCAGAGTACAAAGCACATCATCGCAAGCCATGTTTTCCATTGATTATTCATTGTTCGCTCCTTTCAGGGAATTTTTAAAAAACAGAAGAAGCTTGTACCACAAAATCATTTCATTTCAATGAATAAATCTGTATAAAAATATCATTTTTAGTGAATATTCTCTTGATCATTTCACTAATGATGAAATAAGCGTTGGAGAAGAAGTATAAAGTCAGATAAAAAAATCTTGTGTGCTGTCCGTGTTGTCCTTCGTGATCATCTTTCATTTTTTTGGGTGCCCCTATGAACGCCTTTTCCTTTTATACTGAAGCCCTTGCCCGCAGTACCGATTGCGGGTTGATTTTTGATCGGCAGGGAACGATTTTGTATCTTAACCATACCTTAAGTACCATGTACGGGATTGAACCGGAGGTTGCTGTCGGGCAGAGTATCTATGTTTTTTTGGATGAGGACGAAATCCCTCGGGCCAGGGAAATTGTGGATCAGCTCTTCAGTGACGTACACTTGGGGGAGTATCGGTTGAAATTTACAAGAGCTCACGACCTGTCTTTGGATCAGACCTATATCCGGTGGAGGGTGCAGGAGGTCTATTCCAGCAAGGGCGAGAAAAATTTCATCCTGGCCCTGGGCTCCCTTGCCGGGGCCATGGGAGAACATATCGAGTACAAGGAAGAGATGTCGTATCTCATTGGGATGGATGGGTCGATTATCCAGATACATCCCGGGATCTGTGCCATGTGCGGGTACACGCATCATCAGGTTTTGAGCATGAACACTGCGGATTTTTATTTTAACCCCGGAGACAGCGTTCGTATTCTAAACAAGCTCAGACAGCAGGGGGAAATCATCAATGATCAGATCACGCTCAAATGCAAGGACGGAACCCCGCGAACTTTCCGTTTCAATTCCCATATTGTAAGCCGGGATGGTCAGCCGGTTGTTTCCGGGTATTTTGTTCAGCGGGATTTCACCTATACCCGCAAACTGGTCCATGATTTCAGCAAAATTATCAATGCCCTGCCGGATATTGCCTGGGTTGCTGGTCGGGATCATAGTATTGTCTGCGCTAATGATGCCTATTGCCAGTTTTTGGGATCGGTGCAGGAAGAGGTGCTGGGAAAGACGGTGTATGATTTTCTTCCGGAATCCAAAGCCCGCGCCTTTGTGAATATGGCTACCATAGTTTTTGAGGAGCGTCGGGAGATTATCACGCCCATGCTGCCTCATTTCAAGGATTCCGGAGTTTGGTTCCGTGCTATTTATACGCCGATTTTTAATGATAGCCGTAATGAGGTCATTGGTTTACTTGGTATCTACCAGAATATTTCTCATCAGGTGAGCAAAGAAAATGCGTATCTGGATGGCATCACCACCTCCCGGGATTCCGTGTTTGTTCTGGATACCCAGTGCAGGATTATACGCCATCGAGGAAAACGGTTGCGTCCGGGAGCCACTCCTGGGGAGGGTGATCAATACCGGCATCTTGATCTGAAAATTGTTTTTGACATCATCCATCCGAAAGATCTTGAACGGGCCCAGGGGTTTATCAGGCAGGAGGTGCAGACAAAAATCCGGCATCAGGGAGAATTCCGTATCAGACGAGCCAGCGGGGGATATGCTCTGGTTTTGGTGCAGGGTGTCTATAATGATGAATTTTTTGGTGAAGGGCGGATCTATGTTGTTGTTCGTGATATCAGCGATATTGATTATCTCAAACGTCCGGAAAAGGTGCTTGAACGGCTCAAGCATGCTACGGGGGCCAGAACCAACAAGGATCTTGCTTCTTTTTTACATGTAGGGGCCACTTCCATATCCAATGCCAAAAAAAATCAAAAGATTCCTTCAGACTGGCTGTTTGCGGTGGGGGTGGGTACCGGTTTTTCTCTGGACTGGCTGATGACGGGCAGGGGAACGGAAAAGCGTGAGGAGGTTGGAGGCGGATCTGAAGGTTGCGTGTAATGTTCGGCGGGTCTCCTGTCTCAGCGAGGTGTTATTGGGGCTGTGAAGGATGCATGTTAAGGTGTTTTTTTAATGCCTGCAGCCGGATATCAAGGGCCTTGGGATTGGGATAGTGTTTCCGGATGGTGTTCAGAAGCTGCACACCATCTTTATAGCGTCCCTGGTGTTCAGCAATCTCGGCCAGGGCAAAACCTATGCGTGACCAGGTCGGCCCTGGAGTTGTTTCCGTGAAGGCCTGTTGAAGGACCTGGCGGGCCTGTTCATACTCGTGCATAAAGGTGAGGGCTTGCCCTTTAGCATTCAGTGTTCTGCTCCGGGACTGTTCGTTAAAGGCATACCCGAGAGCCTTGTTAAAAGATGTTTTGGCCAGACCATATTGATGTACTCTGAGGGCAAGGGTACCTTTGGTGAACAGGAGGTTCCATTTTTTTTGGTTTGAAAGGCCTTGTATGTTCAGGGCATTGTCAATGGTGGTTATGGCATTTTCCAGATCGTCCGTGGCTTTGTAGAGTTCAATCTGCTGCATGCGGATGGCTGTGGCCTTGGTGGGATCTGTTCTGAATTCAAGATACATGGTCTCAAGAAGTTCTTGGGCTGCCAAATGGTTATTGGCGATATCCCGGCTGATAAACACTAGGCGTTGCCACGCTTCCCACCGTTGGTTGCCCGAAGGGTTTTGTTGTACATAGTTCTGGTACAGTTTTTCCGCCAGGCGATATTCTCCCCGTTCAAAAGCCTGTTCTGCTTTGTTATAACCAGCTGTTTCGGTGCCATGCCCCAGACAGGCATAGAGCATGGTTAACACACAAACGATGATGAGCGGTCGGAATATCCGACCGCTCATCATCATACATCGTTTTAGTCTAGCTTCCTGCATACTCTCAGTCCAGATCGTTTTGATCCTCGTCTGTGACCAGATCACAGCAGACAACGGTCTGGCCGTCATCCATGCGTACCAAGCGAACGCCCTGAGTAGCTCTGCCCACAAGAGAAATATCACCTATGGCGATTCTGATGATCTTGTTGCCCGATGTCAGCAAGATGGCTTCGTCTTCGTTGTCCACCATCAATGCGCTGACGACAGGCCCGGTTTTGGGAGTTATGCGCATGTTGATAATGCCTTTACCTCCGCGGGACTGGGCACGGAATTGATCCATGTGTGTCCTTTTTCCGAAACCGTTTTCGGCAATAGTCAAGATTTCATGCTTGCCTTCCGTGGATAGAATGACCCCTGTGACAACAATATCACCAGGCCTGAGATTGATGCCTTTGACCCCGGCAGCACCTCTGCCCATGGAGCGCACTTCAGCACAAGGAAAGCGGATGGAAAATCCGTTTTTGGTAACCAGAATGATCTCGTCATCCTCGGCAACTTCACGCACGGCCAGCATTTCATCATTGTCTTTGAGGGTAACAGCAATGAGTCCGCCACTGCGTACGTTCTTGAACAGATCCATAGAGGACCGTTTTATGACGCCGTTTTTACTGATAAACAGAAAATATTTGTCTTTTGGAAATTCCCGGTAACTCATGACTGCGGCCACATGCTCGTTTTCACTTAGATTCAGGATATTGGCGATGTGGGTTCCTTTGGCTGTTCGTCCACTTTCGGGTACTTCATGAACCCTGAGTTGGAACATCCGTCCCTTGGAGGTGAACAGATTCAGAAACTGATGATTACTGGTGGTCATGAGCTGGGATATATAGTCTGATTCCGAAGAAAAAGCCCCTATAATGCCCTTGCCCCCGCGTTTTTGCTGCTGGTAGTTATCAAGATCTGTGCGTTTGATATATCCTTTGCCAGATAGGGTGATAACAACATCATCGTCAGGAACGATGTCTTCGACATTGATGGAGTCGGGGTCGTAGGGCATAATTTCCGAGCGCCGCGGCGTGGCAAATGTCTGTTTTAAAAGTTCCAGTTCTTCCTGGATGACGCCCTTGAGTATCTCCGTGTTTTCAATGATACTTTTTAAATACTCGATACGCTTGAGGAGCTCGGTATACTCGGCGATGAGTTTGTCCCGTTCCATATTGGTCAAACGTTGCAGGCGCATGTCCAATATGGCCTGGCTCTGGATGTCGCTGAGTTGGAATCGCTCGCTGAGGCGCTGTTTAGCATCATTTGGTGTTTTGGATGACCTGATGATGGCGATGACATCTTCGATGTTATCCAACGCAATGCGCAGACCTTCGAGGATATGGGCCCGGTATTCGGCCTTGTTCAGTTCAAACCGGGATCTGCGGACAATGACTTCTTTGCGGAAATCGATGAAGTATTCAAGGATCTGCTTGAGGTTCAGCGTTTTTGGTCTGTTATTGACCACCGCGAGCATGTTGATTCCGAAACTGGTTTGCAGAGAGGTGAATTTATAGAGCTGATTGATGACCACATCCGCATAGATATTTTTTTTGAGGTCAATAACGATGCGGATGCCTTGCAGGTTGGATTCATCGCGCAGATCGCTGATGCCTTCAATCTTGTTCTCGTTCACCAAGTCGGCGATTTTTTCCACCAGATTGGATTTATTCAGGGCATAGGGAATCTCGGTGACTACAATGGATTCCAAATCTTTTTTGCGTTCTTCCACATGGATGCGGGCCCGGATTTTTACGCTTCCTCTGCCGGTTCTGTAGGCCTCGGCGATGCCTGCCTTGCCATAAAGCAGGCCTCCCGTGGGAAAATCAGGAGCTTTGACCTGGGTCATCAGGTCCGTGATGGTTGCGTCCGGGTTAGCCAAAAGCATAAGTACGGCATTAACGATTTCCGTAAGGTTGTGCGGAGGAATATTGGTGGCCATACCCACTGCAATGCCCGAGGAACCGTTAATGAGCAGATTGGGCACCTTGGTGGGCAAGACGACAGGTTCTTCTAGGCTGTTGTCATAATTGGGCCTGAAGGCCACGGTGTCCTTTTCTATGTCCGCCAGGAATTCTCCCGCCAGACGGGACATGCGTGCTTCTGTGTATCTCATGGCCGCTGCGGAATCACCGTCAATGGAGCCGAAGTTTCCCTGTCCATCCACGAGGGGATCGCGCATGTTGAAATCCTGGGCCATGCGGACCAAAGCGTCGTACACTGCTGAATCGCCATGAGGATGGTATTTACCAATAACATCACCAACGACACGGGCTGATTTTTTATATGCCCGGTTGTAGGTATTGCCGAGTTCGTGCATGGCAAAGAGAATCCGGCGATGTACGGGCTTGAGACCGTCGCGTACATCCGGAATTGCCCGTCCCACAATGACGCTTAGGGAATATTCCAGATATGACTTTTTGATTTCTCGTTCTATACTGACATCGTTTAGCACAATTTCCTCACTTGCAAAATTCTACCCGTGACCGACACGGGAGCACGTATATACGCTTAGATGGGACGGAACCGGGCGGTATCTGAACGCCGCCGTGGGTTCTCGTCTAAATATCGAGATCTGTTACGGATAGGGCATTTTTGATAATAAAATCGCGCCTGGGTTCTACTTTGTCGCCCATGAGTTTGACAAAGAGCTCGTCAGCTTCGATGGCGTCATTAATGGTTACGCGCAGAAGATTCCGGGTTTCCGGGTCCATCGTGGTTTCCCAAAGCTGTTCCGGATTCATTTCACCCAAACCTTTGTAGCGCTGGATGCTTAGCCCCTTTTTGGCATCTTCCATGACTTTATTCAGGAGTTCGAAAGGATTTTTGGCTACGATCTTTTCCCCTTCCTCAGTTCCCTTGGGGCCGTTGAGAATGGTAAAGGACAGACCGGGACTTTGTTCCCGCAGTGATTGATAGAATTCGTAGGTGGTCTTGTAGAGTTTGGAGTTGAAAAATTCTGAAGCAATCCGCACGGTGTGTTCGTTTTTATCCACAAAGTGAAGAAAGATACGCTGATCTTCATCTTCTTCTTCCAGCGTTTCCGTGGACACCTCAAGGGTGTACTCCAGACCGGCCATGTAGGCCTGCAGGTTTTCCAGTTCGCCGTTATGACAGCTTTCGGGAGAAAGTCTGGTCTGGAATCCGAACAGGTGGCGGGAGAGGTCTGTATCGATCCCGATATTGGCAATGTCCATGACATTGTCCCTGATCTGGGAAATGGTGGTCAACAGGGTTTGCAGTTTTTCCCCATTGAGAATTTCACCGTTTTCCGGCTGGATGAATTCATCTGTGCTTACCCGGTTAATCAGAAACAGATCCATCTCACGTTCATCCGTGATATACTGTTCAAATTTACCTTTGCTTACCCGGTAGAGGGGAGGTTGAGCTATATACACATATCCCTTGTCGACCATTTCCTGATACTGTCTGAAAAAGAAGGTCAAAAGCAGGGTTCGGATATGGGCCCCATCCACATCGGCATCGGTCATGATGATAATTTTGTGGTATCTGAGTTTGTCCAGATTGATGACATCTTCGCCGATACCTGCGCCCATGGCGGTGATAAGGGCTTTGATTTCTTTGTTCTTGAGCATTTTGTCGAAGCGGGTTTTTTCCACGTTCAGGATTTTACCCCGCAAGGGCAGGATGGCCTGGAATTTTGAATTTCTCCCCTGTTTGGCTGAACCTCCTGCAGAATCGCCCTCAACGATGAAGACTTCACAGTCTTCCGGGTTTTTGCTCTGACAGTCGGCCAGCTTGCCGGGCAGGGAGTGGTCGCCCAACGCACCCTTGCGCCGGACCATTTCTCTGGCTCTGCGGGCGGCGATTCTGGCCCTGGAGGCATCCACGACTTTTTCCAGAATCAGTTTGGCTTCTTTGGGGTTTTCGGCAAAAAAGGAAGACAATTGTTCGTAGACGATACCGGCAACAATGCCTGCCACTTCGCTGTTGCCCAGTTTTGTCTTGGTCTGTCCCTCGAACTGGGGATCGGGAATACGGACATTGACGACGGTGGTCAGTCCCTCACGGACATCATCTCCGGAAAGTTTTTCTTTAAATTTTTTGGGGAGGTCCGTATTTTGAATATAGGTATTAATAGCCCGTGTCAGACCGGAGCGGAAGCCCTGCAGGTGAGTTCCTCCCTCCCTTGTCCTGATATTGTTGGCAAAGGTGAACATATTTTCTTTGTACCCAGTGGAATATTGCATGGCAAATTCCACAAATACGTTCTCTACCTCACCTTTGCCGTAGATGACGTTATGAAATCCTTTTGTTTCGTTGGTGTCAGATACAAAGGAGGTGATTCCTCCTTCATCATGAAAGCTATGTGTGTTCTGGGTTTTTTCATCGGTAAATTCGATAGCCAAGCCTTTATTGAGATAGGCAAGTTCCTGGAATCGTTTGGCAAGGACCTCATAAGAAAAATTCAGGTCTTCAAATATCTCTTCATCAGGCCTGAACCGGATGGTGGTTCCCGTGCGGTCAGTTTCGCCGACAATCTGAAGTTCGGAAACAGGTACGCCCTTCTCATATTTCTGCCGGTATTTATTGCCATTGCGATGGATGGTTACTTCCAGCTCTTCGGACAGGGCATTCACCACTGAGACGCCTACGCCGTGCAGTCCGCCTGAAACCTTGTAGCTGTTGTTGTCAAACTTGCCTCCGGCATGGAGCATGGTCATGACCACCTGGACGGCGGGAATTTTTTCCTTGGGATGGAGATCCACGGGGATTCCCCGACCGTTATCCGAGACGGTTACGCTGTTGTCCAGATGAACCCGAATCTTGATCCGGTTACAATATCCGGCCATGGCCTCA
>JAQVZR010000231.1 GCA_028708105.1 Desulfoplanes sp.
GCTACGGGGGTGTTTCCCCCTATGGTAATTCACATGATCGCCATTGGGGAGTCCACAGGAGCCCTGGATGCCATGCTGGGGAAAATAGCAGATTTCTACGATGATGAAGTCGATGTTGCCGTGGAATCGCTGACCTCACTCATTGAACCTTTGATGATCGTTTTCCTTGGCGTGGTAGTTGGCGGGCTGGTTGTGAGCATGTATCTGCCTATTTTTAAGATCGGGGAAACCATCTGATTCCCTTTTACTGTCGGCAGAACTCGATTGATGCACTCAGGAAGCTCGAAGCGTTAACATCACCTTTGCAGTGCTCCCGCTGATCTGTGGATTCGGGCAGAATCCGGCTGTCTTCCTTTCAATTTTTTTTTGTTGATATTGTTGGACTGCCCTGCGTGTCATATGTGTACCGAAAAATGGGTAAGGAGTTTTTTTTGAAGATTTGTGAATTGTTACAGCATGAGCATGCTTTTGTTTCTTTGGAGTTTTTCCCCCCCAAGGAACGGGAGGCCTGGCCTGGTTTTTTTGATGTTGTGCGGGATTTGAAGGCTACGCATCCGCTTTTTGTTTCTGTTACCTACGGGGCTGGAGGTTCCAGCCAGACCAATACTCTGGAAATCGCTACCCGGCTTAAACAGGAATATGACCTTGAGCCTTTGACGCATTTTACGTGTGTCGGTGCTTCGGAACAGAGGTTGCGGAATTTTCTGGACGGTTTGGTCGCCGGTGGAGTGAAGAATATTCTGGCTCTTCGAGGCGATCCGCCCCGTGGTCAAAAAGATTTCAAGGCTACGGACAATGGTTTTGCCCATGCTGCTGATCTGGTCCGATTTATACATAGGCACTATCCACAGTTCAGTATCGGTGTGGCCGGATATCCGGAAATGCATCCCGAGACTCCTGATGCGCTTAAGGATCTGACTTTTTTAAAAGACAAGCTTGATGCAGGCGCAGATTTTGTTGTCACCCAGATGTTTTTCGATAATGATGTCTATTTTGATTTTGTACAACGGGCACGGGCGATGGGTATCACGCAACCCATCATTCCAGGTATCCTGCCCGTGGCGAGCCTTGCGGGAGTCAAGCGTATGCTTGCTTTTTGCGGAGCCACAATTCCGCAGACCTACTTGCAGGATCTTGAGCATGTGCATGAACGCTATGGCGATGCTGCAGTCCGGGGGCTGGGGTTGGGATATGCTAAAAATCAGGTCCGGGATCTTCTTGAACGCGGAGCCCCCGGCGTCCATCTGTATACTCTGAACAAGGCGGAAACCTGCCTGGAAATCGTGCGCGGCGATGTCGGCCTGATGCAGATGGAGTAATCTGAGGCACGGGGTAACAGGGGACAGACCGTCGTCCTGTTGGTTTATGCTGCTCCCGTCTCCGGCTTGATGAATATATCTCGGGTCGTTCGAGCCATCTGCGGGCACACGTTTCCTTCTCAGTTGTCATGCTGGGGTAAATATATTTTCTTGGAGAGAAACATGAAAGGCAACAAACCTGTTGTTGCGGTTGTTGGGGCTACTGGTGCTGTTGGAAAAGAAATGCTGCTGATCCTTGAGTCCCGTGATTTTCCTGTTGCACAGGTACGGGCTTTTGCTTCGGAGCGTTCTGTGGGCGAAAAGGTTCCTTTTCAGGGAGGAGAGATCGTCGTTGAGGCGCTTACGGAAGATTCTTTTGAGGGAATTGACCTGGCACTTTTCTCTGCAGGAAAGGATACTTCGGAAAAATTTACACCGTGTGCTGTTAAGGCCGGATGTGTCGTGATTGATAACTCCAATGCCTGGAGAATGGACACTTCTGTGCCTCTGGTTGTTCCGGAAGTGAACCCGGATGATCTGAAATGGCACAGGGGCGTTATCGCCAACCCGAATTGTTCTACCATTCAGATGGTTGCAGTTCTCAAACCTCTTCATGACGCAGCAACTATTCAGCGGATAGTGATCTCCACCTACCAGGCTGTTTCAGAAAGCGGCCAGAAGGGTATTTCCGAACTGGAATCGCAAATACTGCACCTGATGAATGGTCAGGATGCCGATACCCATGTTTATCCCCACCAGATTGCTTTTAATTGTCTGCCCCATATCGATTCTTTTCTGGACAACGATTACACCAAAGAAGAGATGAGAATGGTCAAGGAAACCCGAAAGATTTTGGGGGATGATTCCTTGCGCATTACCGCCACAGCCTGCCGTGTACCTGTGTTTTATGGACAGAGCGAATCCGTGAATATTGAAACCGCGAAAAAGCTGACACCCAAGGAAGCCCGGGCCATTCTGTGCCAGACTCCAGGAGTGGAGGTGTTTGATAACCCTCACGAAAATATTTATCCTATGCCTTTTGCGGCTGTCGGAGAGGATAGTATCTTCGTTGGACGTATTCGTGAGGATGAATCCATTGAACGGGGGTTGAACCTTTGGATTGTGGCAGATAACATCCGTAAAGGTGCAGCACTTAACGCTGTCCAGATCGCGGAAAAAGTGTTGGAAATGGATCTTCTTCGGGTTTCCTAATCTGGATTCTGACGACGCGGTGTGCACAATTATCTTTTGAATATTGCGGGAGAATCTTTGGTGAATGTGATTAACGAATACCAGTACATGGAACGGATTCTGGCTCTTGAGCGTCCGGGAGAAGATAAAATTCTGGCCTTTTATGATCATCGTCTGCGAGGAGTGGTCACCAATCCCCGTTTGATGCTCATTCCCATGGATGACCATCTGGTACATCGTGGCGATGGCGTTTTTGAGGCCTTGAAGTTTGTGGACGGGAAAATATATCAGCTGGATGCTCATTTGGCCCGGTTGCGCAATTCTTCGGAGACCATTTTTATTACTCCCCCTGCTCCCTGGCCTGAGCTTCGTTCCATCATCTTGGATGTGGCCAAGGTCTCGGGTGAACAAAACGGGATGTTGTCCATCTTTATCGGGCGGGGCTTGGGTGGCTTTTCTGTTGATTTTCGGGAGTGCGAGCATCCCACCCTGTATGTTGTTGCCCGCAGGTTTCCTCCTTTGCCGGAACAGTTATGGGAAAAGGGGGCTACTGCCTGCAGATCAAGTTTTCCCGCAAAGTCCAAGGCATTCGCCCGGATTAAAAGTGTGAACTATCTGCCCAATGTATTGATGAAGCGGGAGGCCATCCTCAAGGGATGCTCCTATCCCTTATGCTTTGGTCCGGATCATTTTCTGGCCGAAGGTGCTGCGGAAAATATTGTTATTGTGGATCATAACGGCCAGCTTGTTGTTCCTGAGATGAATTACGCACTGGTCGGAACAACCATGCTGCGGGGGCTGGAGCTGATCGGAAAAGAATGTGACTATATCACCCGGCCCATCAGCGAGGACGATATCCGAGTGGCCAAAGAAGTGATTATGATGGGCACATCCATTGATGCCTTGAGTATCGTGCGCTATAATAACAAGCCTATCCATGACGTACGTCCCGGACCTGTCAGCAAGCGGTTACGCGTTCTATTGCAGGAAGATGTGCAGAAAAACGGGGTGGCGTTTTGAAGACGTGCTAGCCCTTGGGGAATATATAAAAAGATCGCAGTCTGAAATCATCAGGCTGCGATTTTTTTATGTCATCTGTTCAAACAGAGCGATATAGTGCTCCACCATGGTGTCTCTGGAGTGATACCGTGTGACGTACGCATGTGCTCGTTTGGTGAGTTGTTCCCGTAACTGGGTATCGGTGAGCAGCGTGTGTATATTTTGGGCGAGAGCTTTAGCATCATGGACCGGGCTTGCAAGACCATTGCTGGGCACGATTTCTTTGAGGCCGCCGGCATCGGTGGAGGCCACGGGAATGTTATACCTGAAGGCTTCAAGAACCGTACTCCCAAGGCCTTCTTCCTGGGAACTCATGACAAATACATCGGCAAGGGGGAGCAGACTTTCAGCGTTATCCACAAAGCCTAAAATTTTATAATACTCCTGCATGTTCTGTTGATAGACTTCTTCACGTATTTCCCGTTCCAACTCTCCAGAGCCGCAATGCAAAAATATAACATTGTCATGTCGGGCATGCAGAATTTGTATTGCCTTGAGCATGGTGCGGGGGTCCTTATGGGGAACCTGAGCCGCAATGGTGAGTATAATTTTTTTCCCGGATTTTTTTTCTTTGAGAATGCTTTCCCTGATTTTGGGTGGGCAGAGGGATGGTGATGCGTTCAGGTCTATGGCGCTGGGAATGACCTTGTCCGTACGAACACCAAAAGTTTCCAGAATGTCGGCAATAGCGTGGGAAATGGCGACAACCTTGTCCGTAAATCGGAATTTGAAGCGTGCGGGGTAACCGCGTGGTGTAAAAA
>JAQVZR010000232.1 GCA_028708105.1 Desulfoplanes sp.
TGATATACCGTCCTTTTCCACGAGAAGCCGTTTATGCCGGCATTCAGCTTTATGCTGTATTGAACGACCCTTACGGTCTTACTGGACATGCAGGCCGAGTTCCAGAGCATCGTGAGCTCGGGGTTGGAAAGGATTGATGCTGATGGTTGTTGTTGCTGAATCAGCGGGAATTTTGCGGGGATTGAGATGGGTCGTCAGTTGTTTGGGTTGTAATTCTTGATATTTTTTAGGCATTCGGTATCCGATGGTGTTCCCCAATGATTGCTTGACAGAACGGCGTTTCGGGGAAACAAAGATGCCGCCTGTGACGTTTTTTTCAGGTGTTTTTTCCCGGGATGTGGGATGCTTGAGCTTATAAGGCTTGCCATGTCCGCTGGCAAGCTTCCAAGACCGGAAATATTTTAGCGCTAACTATTCGCAGTATCAACCAATCCATAGACTTTCCCGGGTATATGCGTAAAGAAAAATTGCATGAAATCATGAAAGATGCGTTGACTTCGGAGCGCCCCCTATGGTACTTCCGGCCATCTTGTGAATGTTTGCGCGATCTCGACGGGAATTTTTTTTGAGTCCAGAGGGAAAATGCTCTTTAAAAAGAAAGACAGAAAATATTTCGAGACCATGGGAAACATGAGTGTCGTCGGCATTCATCTTGTGACGTGCACGTTTGTCGGATTTGCGATGGGGTATTTTCTGGATAAATGGCTTGGTACAAAACCTTGGTGTCTATTGGCTTTTTTGTTGTTTGGGATAGCGGCGGGGTTTAAAAATATGTACATAGAAGTCAAAAAGCTGCAGGAACAGGATGAGAAAAAAGGGAAAACTAACGGCGGGTATTGACCGATACCTTTTTCGCCACGGCTTCCGGATCGAAGAAGTGAGGACCTTGGTGCGTAATCAGATTTGTCTGACGCTGCTGACCTTTATCCTTATTCCTGGTCTTTATTTATGGACCTGGCCACTGGCTGTTCTGGCGGGTGCATTACTCGGAACTGTCAATTTTTATGCCTTGGCCAAGGTGGTTCAAGGGGTGATTTTCCTTCGTCAAGGTTCTGTGCAATTGTTGCTTTTTGGCTTTTATGCTCGGCTTGGTCTGACCGGTATAGCGTTGTATATACTTATCGTCTGGTGCAGGTCTTCAGTGGTGGCACTGCTTGTGGGCCTCTCACTGGTGTTGGTGAATATTTTGGTGTATGGCGCGAAATATTTCGTAGGGCAAAAACTGAAGGAGGCTTAGGACAATGTCGGCTAATCTGCATCCGATATACCTCGTGGAAGAGGCTGTTAAACTTGTAGCACCTTTTTTGGCGGACGCACAGGGACATTTATTGATCCCAAATAATGTCCTGTATGCATGGGCCATCATGGCTGGACTGTTTATCGTGGGCTGGTTTGCCAGCAAGAAAATTTCGATGGTCCCCAGTGGAGCACAGAATTTTTTTGAATTTCTTATTGGTTCCCTGGAAGATTTTGTTGTGACCAATATGGGAGAAAACGGCAGAAAGGTTTTTCCTGTTTTGTGTACCCTGTTCATTTTTATTCTATGCTGTAATCTTTGCGGGATGCTGCCAGGCGGCGATTCTCCCACCGCCAATGTCAATACAAATGCAGCCATGGCTGTTTTTGTATTTCTGTATTACAATTTTTGGGGCTTTAAGCTGCATGGCATCAAGTACATCAAACATTTCATGGGCCCGTTCTGGTGGTTGGCTCCTCTGATGTTCCCCATTGAGGTCATCAGCCATTTTGCCCGCCCCCTCTCCTTGACCCTCAGGCTTTTTGGAAACATCATGGGTGAAGATATCGTTCTTGCGTTGCTCTTCATTCTGGCACCGGTTGTCTCCACCTTGCCTATGTGCTTCCTGTTCCTTTTGGCCGACTGTATTCAGGCGTTTGTTTTCTTTATGCTCACGCTGGTGTATTTGCAGGGAGCTTTTTCCGAGGCTCACTAATTTTGGGGAAATGGTCGTTAGACCACAATTATATAACATTATTTGGAGGCAAGTATCATGCGTAAAGGTATTATGGTTGTTCTGAGCACAATTGCTATGGTTGCTGTTTCTGGGGTTGCTTTTGCCGCTGACGCCGATCCTGCTGTTATCTCCATGACTTCTTTGGCCACTGCTCTTGGTATGGCTCTCGCCGCCGCCGGTTGTGGTATTGGCCAGGGTCTGGGCCTGAAGGCTGCTTGTGAAGGTACTGCACGTAATCCCGAAGCTTCCGGTAAAATCACCGTTACTATGCTGGTTGGTTTGGCTATGATCGAATCTCTGGCTATTTACGCCTTGGTTATCAATCTGATCCTTCTTTTCGCCAATCCTTTCCTGGGCTAGTTGGACTCAGTTTTTTTGGGAAAAGGGAGGCTTGTTAACCAGAGTCTCCCTTTTCCGCTTTATAGATTGTTAAAAATTTCACGTAACACATGACAGGAACATTCCGGTGAAGAGTTCACGAATACCAAGAGCCACGATCCAGCGTCTGGCATCCTATGTACAGATATTGGAGACCCTTAGTCAGGAGGGAGAGAAGGTCATTTCTTCCGAAGGACTGGCCCGTGCGTGCGGGGTTAATCCCTCGCAGATTCGTAAGGATTTGGCCTACTTCGGTGAATTTGGCGTTCGTGGAGTTGGCTACTATGTCCAGGATCTGTTGACAGCTATCAAGCAGTCATTGGGGATTGATCGCGTCTGGAATGTGGCCATGGTTGGGGTTGGCAATCTCGGACGGGCCCTTTTGCGTCACAAAATCCTCCGCAAGCGCGGGTTTATGCTGGTTGGTGCGTTTGATTGTGACCCTTTTAAGATTGGCGAAGAGGTCGCAGGACTGGAAGTTTACAGCTCTAAACGGTTGCAGGAAATGGCCGGTGAACTGAATGTTGAGATTGGTATTATCACCACACCGCCCAAGCGAGCTCAGCGAGCTGCAAATTATCTCGTTGAGGCAGGCGTTAAGGGGATTGTCAATTTTGCTCCGGTAAGGATTGATGTGCCAGAAAATATTGCTGTAGAATATGTTGATTTTATTCATCATCTTTTTTCAGTTGCCTTCAATATCTCTCTGAATTTATCCAAGGGACTCATCTAATAATCCCTGGGTATCTGAGCTATCCTTTGATGCGTATAGTATCCGTATTGTGCGCATCCCTCTTTTTCCCATCCTATGATGTAGAATTTTTTGAGCATTTGGGACTTGCCATTCCGTTTTGGATAGGCTATTTACCCCGTTCTTTATATTAACGGAGGTTCATTATGAAAGAAGGTATTCATCCCAAGACGTATACAACAAAGGTAACGTGCCATTGCGGGTACGAATTCGAGACAAAATCCACTCTCGGGGAAAAAATCGAGGTTGAAATTTGTTCTCACTGCCATCCTTTTTTTACGGGTGAGCATAAATTTATCGATGCTGCTGGACGTATTGACCGTTTTCGCAAGAAGTATGCGAAGTTTATCACCGAAGACGCCAAATAAGTATTCACGATTTCTTGTGTCATTCCTCCGGGGGTTTTGCGGTATACCGATGAGATGTCCGAAATGTCAGAAGAACGTTGTGTCCTGTGGTATGATCAAGTCCAGGAATTGTCATCTGACGGTTCCTGGACTTGGATGTATTTGAAGCATCGAGGAAAATGGATATGTTTGCGAAGCTTGAAAGCATAGAAAATAAATTCAGGGAAATTGAGCGGGAGCTGAGTTCCCCCGAGGTCTTTAATGACCAGGGGCGTTACAAGAAGCTGACCAAGAGGCATGCTGAGCTCTCTGAAATAGTTTCTGTGTTTCACTCGTTCCGGGATGTCCGCTCTCAGATTGCTGAAAATGCGGAGATGCTCAGGGATTCTGATCCTGAGATCCGTGCGCTTGCGGTCATGGAGCGTGACGAGCTGGCACATAAGTCCATGGATCTTGAGCATGCCTTGCAGGTGTTGCTAACGCCCCAGGACCCTCTGGATGCTAAGAATATTATTCTCGAAATCCGGGCAGGAACCGGGGGTGAGGAAGCTGCACTTTTTGCCTACGATCTGTTCCGGATGTATTCCCGTTATGCCGAGTTCATGGGTTGGAAGGTCGAAATCATGGATGTCAATGAAACCGGCACGGGCGGCTTTAAAGAAGTCGTTGCATCCATAACAGGTAAGCATGTGTATAGTCGGCTCAAGTATGAGTCAGGGACGCATCGTGTGCAGCGTGTTCCTTCGACGGAATCACAGGGTCGGGTACATACGTCGGCTGTTAAGGTTGCTATTTTACCTGAAGCGGAAGAAGTCGAGGTACATATTCGTCCCGAAGATTTGCGTATCGAC
>JAQVZR010000233.1 GCA_028708105.1 Desulfoplanes sp.
ATAATGATATGGGTTCCATAGACCTTGTTCAGTCCCTCAAGACGGGACCCCAGGTTCACATTGTCCCCCATGACCGTATAATCGAATCTGTCCTTGGAACCCATATTTCCGGCCACCATGGGACCGGTATTGATCCCCACCCCGATCTCCATGGCCGGCAGCTTCTCTCCGTTCCAGTCCTGTGTCTGCCAGTGGGCATTGAGTTCCTTGAGGCGACTGATCATTCCCAGGCCCACCCGGCAGGCCATGACCGGATGTTCGGGATAATGGCGCGGGGCACCGAACACGGCCATAACCGCGTCCCCGATATATTTATCCAGCAGGCCCCTGTTCTTCATGACAATATCCGTCATCTCCGAAAGATATTCATTGAGCAGACGCACCAGAGCTTCGGGAGAAAGCTTTTCGGAAATGGACGTGAACCCCCGGATATCAGAAAAAAGGACCGTTAATTCATGCTTGACCCCGCCCAGGCATAACTTTTCCGGATCATCAACCACATCGTTGACCACATTGGGGTCCAGATATTTGCTGAAAGCCTGGCGGATCTGACGCTTTTGGCGGTCGGCAAAAATAAACCGATACACATTGAGCCCCAGATAGCAGAGAGAAAAAGCAACCAGGGGATAAACCAGATTAAGCCAGTACAGCCGCTTTACAAAAAAATACTGATTCAGCAAAATGTATCCGGCAAAAAGAACCAAAAATCCCACCAGCGACAACACGGGACGGATACGCCACAAACATCCCAGGCACACTAGCGATAGGGTGATGATAGCGGCAATATCAAACATAGGGGCCCATCCCGGGCGGCTCATAAAATCCCCTTTAAGCATATTGTCCAGAGCCGTAGCCTGCACCTCAAGCCCGGGGTAGGCCACCCCAAAAGGCGTCACCCGCAGATCATAAACGGCAGGTGCTGTAACTCCCACGAGCAGAAACTTGTCCGCCCATGCGCCTGTGTCCACATCACCCTGCAGGATCTTCCACGCCGGGATATGAGGAATGGATTTTTCCGGGCCACGATAATTCAATATGACCCGACCAGACTCATTGCACGGCACATAGCGATCACCCAGCTGAACACCGATCATCCCCAGGGAACCGGCGATAATCGTTGGCGGTTTCCGGGTATTGGTCAGGCAGGCCAACGCTGCAGCCAAAGGCTGATAGATATGCTGTCCATAACGAATGGCCAGATTGTAGCTGCGGATGGTCCCGTCGGAATCAGGAATGATATTGAAAAAGGCCTGCCAACGGGCCGCACGGGCAAGCAGAGGAATATTTGTGCGGGCTTTGACGACCAGGGGTAACGGCAGCTCACGGCCTGGTTGTGTACCCACATTTTTCAGGAGGGGATAGGTTGCCGCGGTTTCCAGGGTAGTGGCGATGGTCCGGGCATCCCTTGAAAAATTGAAATAATAGCCCAGAATCTGCGGAGCGGTACAGTTCTGCAAAGCCAGAGCAAGGGCCAGATCTGGATTGGTGGCCTGCAACCTTCCCTTAAGGTAGACCATAAATCCCGGCGAAGGAACAAGGCCCAATTTTTCAGCGTTCTGGGCCAGACGAACAATTTCATTCTGAGCAGGATTTTTTTCCGGATCAAAAAAACTGATATCATACCCAACGCCCCGGGGCGTGAACGCATCCAAACGACGCACCAGACGGGCCATGGTCTCCCGGGACCAGGGCCACCGGCCCACCTTTTCCAGGCTCTGTTCGTCAATGGCCACAATACCGACCTGTGTACTGCCGACCATGGCCCCCCGTGCCCGCATGCGCAGATCAAAGGACTTGAGTTCAAGTTCCTGTAAAAAAGGGAAACGGATCAAATAGCCCCAGGTCACCAGAACAATAATCCCCAGGGTAATCGCCAGAGGCCAGATGATATCCCTTACCCGTTTACTGAGCATCACGCCCCCACGCTAAATTCACATTCGACCCTGATGTCCCGCCTTGCATCAGGAACAGAAAACTCCAAGGTTCCAAGATCCGCCACAAAAAATTTTTCCTCTGCATAAAACAACATCCCCGGACAGAGGATGAGATCCAGAACAGGAGCAGGGATGCCTCCGGTGTATGCCACTTGACCTCACAAAGGATCAGCCCGGCCATACCAGCATGGACACACCCAGCGTCAGCACCGCCGCTGCAACCAGCCGTTTCCATTGGCCGGACACGCTAGGACTTCTTGTGTCCATTGCCCCGGGACCACCAGGATTTGTCCGGCCTGGCAAACCACCATCTGTCAATGTCTGTCTTCATGATTTCATCGACAAGGTCCTTGGCTTCCCGGGTCCGGAGTCTTGGCAAGGCGCCTTCCAGCCATTTGGCAGCATACTGGTTTCCAAGGTCCATCTCCTCCTTGAGGTTCAAAATAAAATCCAGCTGGTCCGCATCCTGGGCCAGACGTGATTCAAGAGTTTTGGCCTCTTCGAGTTCCCGCCACTGCCCGATCAACTCCTCGGTCAGGCCGGTCCCTTCCATGGCATGCTGCAAGGCCTTTTCCACATCACAGGTGTTATAGATTCTGTTGACATAGTTGAAATCCCCGATCCTGGCCTCGTGGATATCATGGAACAGGCACAGGCATACGGTCCGCCCCACATCCGCCCCCGTCCTCATGGCCAGGACATACCCGATGACCGAGGTCCTGAACGAATGTTCGGCCACGTTTTCCTGACCCGATCCAAGAAACTGGTACCCGGATCTCGGGGTCTTACGCAACATCCCGGCTTCAAACAAAAAGTCCGCAACCCTGGGCAATTGCCGGGCAGACGCTCCCATCTGACCATGAGACGATCTGCTGTCCCGATCCGGGGAGGCCTCTTCCATATCCGTATTTTGTATTTTTTTATCTTCTGTAAACATAGGTGAAAGCCTAATAGCTCCGGGCTGTTTCATCAAGCGTCTTGTATCTGTAATACCTGATTGTAATGGAGCATTTTTCAGCCCCACAACCTACATTTTCTGATACCCCCTTCTTCAAAACCAAAACCATTGTAAATCTGTAGTGTCATGTCACGTTCAACGAGTCGCAACTCTTTAGCATCGGGACAGCCCGTGGACATGCAATCCGTACGTCCTGGGAACGCCGACCGTCGGGGCGGCCTGTCCGGAAATATCCTCGTTAAGGGAACTCTACAGGGCTTCCCCGGTTTAATGACCGGTCCCTGTGAATGATCACATCCTCAAGCTCTCAAGCAGGCTGTCTGAGTATCGGACTTCACCCTATTCCGCAGGCTTGCCCACTGCAGAAGCCGAATCAGGTTTGCTCACGCTATGTACCATTCACTTCCTATCGCTTCCTTCAGACCCTTCCGTTACCAGAAACGCCCTTGCGATTCAGATTAATTTCCCCTCAGACAGGGCATCTCCACTTTCTTTACAAGCGGACGGGGACCCGGCTTTGCCGGGCAAACCAAAAAGGGCAACCAGATGTGGTTGCCCCTACACCCCGACAACGGACCCGATGATAAAATTATCGGATATCGTGGGACATTGTAAATCATTGACGGTAAAATGATACATTGAGGAGAAGCATCATGTTGAATGCTTCGGAACAACGCGAGTCATTCCCTGAAAATATCCACGACTAGCCGAACAGCCAGAGGCCTGTTCCTGCCCCCGAATTTCGGCCTAACCACACATTCTTTCCGTCTTCCAATCCGAAATAACTTCCCACAAGAAAAACGAAAAGATCCGGCTGACGGGTTGTGTCCTACTGGGGGGTTATGCTATTTGCGTAACCGTTTTCGAGATAATATAGAACCCAACAGCATGACAAGACTATAAAGAAAAAGTATCGTTCCGACCACGTCGTAAAGCGAAATCGGCCTCTTGCATTCAGACCTATTGAAACAGACTTTCAGACGAGTGCAGGTAGATAGCTCTGACAGCATTATAAACCCATCGAATGTTATCAAGATATTGATAACATTCATGTGGTGGAGTTATCAGATTAGTCAGGAGGCTATGGCTAGGTGTGATTATTGACCAAAGTCACAATTCTGGGAGTTATCTGGAACTGTATAATTACTTGTTAAACCATCAAACCCATTTTGAAATATTGAGTTTCCATTGACTCCCGGTAATACATCGCAGGTCTGTAGGGGCAATTCACGAATTGCCCGCTTTTCTGCGCCCCGGGAGGTGCAGAAAAGCAGATACGTTGCTGCTCATCAGAAATTTCGGATCGCGATAGTATGGACCCAAAAACAACGGTTTTCAAACTGGTTTTGGTTTAATTCTATCGACAAGTTTTTTCATTTTCTTTTCAA
>JAQVZR010000234.1 GCA_028708105.1 Desulfoplanes sp.
CAATTGTACGCAGTTCTGGGAGGCGGCGGTGCGAGCGACGCAGAACAGGAGGCAGCCGTACAATAGGCCATCCTGATACATGAGAAACAAGGGCCCTGGAACTGACAATGACAGTTTCCGGGCCCTTTTTTATGGGAGAAAATGTTGTGCCCCTTTCGGTCAGGTCGTCTCCCTTATGAGCACGCTGGTTTTTTTCTGTTTTAACGTTTGGGGCCACTGCCGCTCTTGCCGGTTTTACGGGAGAGATGGATTGTCCGGTAAGCGGACGTGGTTTCTGGTTTGACCGGAGTAGACAGCAGAAAAGGATGTGGGGTCTGTTGATCAGGTGGTTTGCGTGGGGGGCGGCACGAAGATTTGTATCGCGGGTGTGGATCCTGCCTGCATGTCAGCTGCAGGATTTCGGATCGACAAAAGATGTGCTCCGGACCACCCACTGCTGGCTACAGTAGGTGGTCCGGAGTACTGGGGATTGGGATGTCCCCGGGTAAACTATGGCAAGGTGGATATTTCCGTAATGGGGGTGCAAAGGCAATCTTTGTCCACAGGCAAGGACGGCCTGTAGTCGTATCTCTACATGTCGGGATTTTTTGTGCGGGGAAAGGTGAGGGAGAAGACCGTCTAGATCAGGCCGAATTGCATGGCGTACTGGATCATTTCAGCCAACGAGGTGAAACCTAATTTTTTCATGATCCGACTACGGTAGGTACTTGCCGTATTGGGAGTGATGTGTAGTTTTTCGGCAATATCTTTTATTCGAACACCTCGTAATAAAAGCATAAATACCTGGTACTCCCGAGGCGAAAGATGCTGGGGAGCTAATGTCTCTTTACTTTTTGAGGTAGGCTCCTTTTCTTGTTCATTGATAAATTCAGCAAAACCTATGTTGCATTGTTCAAAAAGTTCACGGATGGCTTCCACTCTGGATACACCCGAGTCGACACCATTTTTAATGGCCACCAGATCACGTTTTAAAGCCGTCAGGTCAGATTCAAGCTGGTTGTAAGCGTCGGCAAAATTTTTTGCCAGCAGGCGCTCGTTGGTAATGTCTCGCCCTGAACGAACCAGGATTTTCTGGCCATCAGCCTGGGTGATGGCCACTCTCTTTCTAGATAAGAGGCGCCGTTGCCCATTTTTGTTGGTGAGGTACTCTTCGCTGGCCACATCCTGGTCCGCAGCCTGGGCCAGGTCGTCCTGCTCCCAAAAAACATCGGCTTCATCCTTGGGAAAACATCTGTATTCGTCGTTGCCTATCAGCTCTTTTCGCGTCCGGCCAATAAGTCTGCAGAATGATTCGTTTACAGCGATCAGAATATGGTCTTTATTCACCACAGACAATGGATCCGGCAGTGTATCAATAATTTCGTTAAAAAAACTATGTTGTTTGCGTAATTGTTTTTCGAAATATTTTACGCCGGTTATTTCATTGTATATCCCGTAAAAACACAAAATATTGTTATTTTCATCTGAAACATTGGACCATTCTGCGCTAACATGTTTTTTTTCACCATGCTGCGTCACTATTTCAAATTCTCCCCGCCATTTTTTACCTGACAATGCCCGGGGAATGGACTGGTTATACACAGTATTTGTGGCAGCCGGCGTTAAATACGCTGACCAGTCATTTTCTTTCCAGATATGGTGTGTTGTGTCGAAAAGCCTGAAAAATGCGGGGTTGGCGTACACGGGAGTGAAATCTTTGTCGCGTATACAGATAGCAACATCCTGGTTGGCAACAATATGCCGTAAGATCGTGAGCTGATCCTTATCTGAAAAATCACGCAGAGCATTGAACATGCATGTGTCGTTGTCTTTGTCGTTTTTCATGAGTGTAGTTATGTATGTATCATTTTCAAATGATTAATGTTTATAGTCTGTTACCGCGATGTATGGGCAATTCGCGGGAGCTGCAGCGCGGGAACGATGTTCCGTAGTGCAGTTGTTTTTTATGTCCTGATTTACATCTATGTGTTTTTTTGCATGGTTGTAACAGATGGCTGGCATTGGACAGACCTGTCTAAAGGGTTTAAAAATAGTGTCAAGGCGGTTGCGTCACTGGTGGTGTAACCAGTAGTCATCTATAGGCCCGGAACATATGTATTTTTTGCCGAGTCTGCATCCCGATCTTCCATCCTTTTGACCCTTCACAGATATCATATTCATCATGCCCGTCACTCATATCACCATCCGGCCCGAAGAAGCCGGTCAAAAAATACTTCAGCTTTTGCAGCGTCATGTGGGCAAAGATGTGCCCAGATCCGCCCTCATGCGGGTCATTCGCAAAGGGCAGGTCAGGGTTGACGGCCGCCGGATCAAGCCTTTTGACCGGGTGGCAGAGGGCCAGGATGTGCGCATTCCCCCGTTTAAGACCACCGCACCCGTTCACGTTTCTTCCAGGCCAGGTGCGGATGCTACTCTTGCGGTTGTTACTGAGGATGCGGAAATGCTGCTGATCAACAAGTCCGCCGGACTTCCAGTGCATCCCGGCACGGGATGGACGGACGCCGTAACCACCCGGCTGGGGGCCATGTTTCCCGACGCGCCCTTTGCTCCAGTCCCTGTGCACCGGCTGGATAAAAATACCTCAGGTATCCTTTTGGTGGCCAAGTCGTTCGGTTTTCTGCGCTCCATGCAGGATCTGTGGAAGGCCGGAAAAGTGCATAAGGTTTATCTGGCCCGGGTGCATGGGCGATGGAAGTCGCCTGGGGTGACCCGTTTGACTGATGCTCTGGTCAAATTCGGAGCCCCAGGACGGGAACAAATGCATACGGGCTCGGGAAAGCACTCCTTGTGCGACGTTGCGCCCGTAACGGTGGGTTCTGCTTTTTCCCTTCTGGCAGTGCGGCTGCTTACCGGAAGGACCCATCAGATCAGGGTTCAACTGGCTTCCCGTGGTTTCCCGCTGATCGGTGACACCAAATACGGAGGTCCGATCCACCGGACCATGTTGCTCCATGCCTGGACTCTTTCCTGGAAGGATCGCCATATCTGCGTCCTTCCCCCATGGTCCGGGGATTTTGGAGTGGGTGAGGATCTGCCCTCGGCAGATCATTTTTTCCCGGATAGCTTCACCGATAATTGCTGAGAAATATCTTTGTCTCTTGCCCCCGACCGGGATTGAAGGCATGTTGCGGTCGCTTTTTACTACGTGCCCGTTCCCTGTTGCGGGCATCTCTTACCCTTCAGCTGTTTAACGGGAGATTCCGACCCATGGGCGCATTTCTGGCAGACCTGCATATCCATTCCAAATTTTCTCGAGCTACAAGCAAAAATCTTACTTTCCGCAACCTGGCAGCTTGGGCTGCCGTTAAGGGGCTGGACGTCCTGGGTACAGGCGATTTTACCCATCCTGGCTGGCAGGCTATGCTCGAGGACGAGCTTGAGCCCGAAGAGGGCGGGCTGTTCCGGCTTAAGGATACAAAGGGGTTGAATGCGGAGATCCCGGGCATGGAGGATAACAAACTTCCCTGCCGGACCAGATTTCTTTTGAGTACGGAAATCAGCTCTATCTATAAAAGAGGGGGCAAAGTACGCAAGGTGCACAATCTCGTGTTCATGCCCAACCTGGATTGTGTCAAAAAATTTACTACCCGCCTGGCCCAGATAGGTAATGTTACCTCTGACGGCCGTCCTATTTTAGGCCTTGATTCCAGAAATCTTCTGGAAATGGTCCTTGAAACCCATCCCGAAGCCCATCTTATTCCCGCCCACATCTGGACCCCCTGGTTTTCCGTTTTTGGTTCAAAATCCGGTTTTGATACCATGGAAGAGTGTTTCGGTGACCTTACTTCCGAAATTTTTGCTCTGGAGACCGGCCTGTCCTCGGACCCGGCCATGAACTGGCTGTGGAGCAGCCTTGATAACTATGCCCTGATTTCTAATTCCGATGCCCATTCCGGGGCGAATCTGGGTCGTGAGGCCAATATTTTTCACGGGGCCAAAGATTATACCGGTATTTTTGGGGCCCTTAGGGGACAGCTCTCGGCTACCGAATTCCGGGGGACCATTGAATTTTATCCCGAAGAGGGCAAATATCATCTGGATGGTCACCGTAAATGTTCCATGGTCCTTGACCCCCGGGAAACCATTGTGCCGGGCAACATCTGTCCTGTTTGTGGAAAACCTCTGACCATCGGGGTCTTGAATCGTGTGCTCCAGCTGGCAGACAGAACAACGCCGGTACGTCCCGTGGGACCAGTGCCCACAATTTCCGAAAGGATCTCCGGCAAAGGGATAAGAGAGGTAAATCCTGGGTGTCCCACGGGACG
>JAQVZR010000235.1 GCA_028708105.1 Desulfoplanes sp.
TGCCCTGCAGCCCGGGGAAGTTCTCATGCTTGAGAATCTCCGGTTTCACGCGGGTGAGAAGAGCAATGATCCTGAATTTTGTAAAGCCCTGGCTTACGGGGCTGATGTGTATGTGAATGACGCTTTTGGCGTTTCTCACCGTTCCCATGGTTCCGTCGTTGGCCTGCTTGATTTCGTTCCCGTGGTCTGCGGTGGGCTGCTGCTTAAAAAAGAATGGGAATATCTTGGTGAAGCCCTCAAAAATCCCGAGCGCCCTTTTGTAGCTGTTATCGGAGGAGCCAAAGTCTCTTCCAAATTGGGTATTTTGCACTCGCTGCTGGATAAGGTCGATCGTATCCTCATTGGTGGTGCCATGGCCAATACCTTTCTCAAATCTCAGGGATACGAAATCGGGACCTCTCTGGTGGAAGATGATCTTCTGGACGAAGCCCGGGCCATCATGGATAAGGCCAGGGCCAAAGGCGTGAGCCTGTATCTTCCTGTGGACTGCATCCTTGGAGATGGCCCGCAAGGCGAATTGACCGGAGGAGTATGCCCTTTCCAGGATGTTCCCAGGAACGAAATGATTCTGGATATCGGTCCTGCTTCGTCTGCCCTCTTTGCTGAGGGGATCAGGGATGCCAGAACTATTGTCTGGAACGGTCCTATGGGGGCCTTTGAAAATCACTTTTTCTCCCAGGGCTCGTTTAACCTGGCCATGGGTATTGCGCAGTCCGATGCCTTGAGCATTGTCGGGGGCGGGGATACAGACGTGATTGTGCATACTCTTAAGATTCAGGACCGCATTTCTTTTATTTCAACAGGAGGTGGTTCCTTCCTCGAATTTCTGGAAGGCAAGGAGTTGCCGGCCTTCAAGGCTTTGCAAGACAAGGACGCATAATGAAAAAAATCATGGCGGCTAACTGGAAGATGTTTAAGACCCATGCTCAAGGGATCGAAACAGCAACAGCCCTCGTGGATATCCTTAGGAACAAGCTCCCGGAAGATCGGGAGGTGCTAGTTATTCCACCCTTTACGCTGCTGCATGGGGTCCATAATGTTCTGCAGGGTGAACCTGGATTTTTTTTGGGTGCAGAGAATTTTTATCCCGCAGATCAGGGGGCCTTTACCGGTGAGATTTGTCCGGAGCAGCTCCGTGATCTTGGTTGTACCTATGCTTTGGCCGGACATTCCGAGAGACGCCATATCATGGGGGAAGACGATGCTTTTGTCGGCCTTAAGGTCCGTTTTGGCCTCAAGCAGGGATTGCGGATGATTCTGTGCATTGGGGAAAAAATTGCTGAACGCAAGGCCGGAAATGTTGAAAATGTGTTATTCCGTCAATTGCAAAAGGGGCTGGAAGGTATTGATCCTGGAGTGGATCCGGAGACCCTTGTTGTGGCCTATGAACCGGTCTGGGCTATCGGGACCGGGGAGGTTGCCGGACTGGAAGAAATTCTGGCAGTCCACGCTCTGGTTCGGAATAAACTAGTCCAGATGTTCCCGGATAGTGGGAAGAGCATCCCCATTCTCTATGGCGGGAGCGTGAAACCGGACAATTGCACATCCATCATCTCTCTTGACAATGTCGATGGGGTGCTGGTAGGTGGCGCAAGCTTAGCGGCTGAGAGCTTCAGCCAGATTGTTCTGGCGTAATAGGCTGTGAATAGAGGCTTTTTGGGCGATTCGATTTTTGGTTTCCCCATATACACACATAACGTAAATTCTGAGACAATGATCGGCTTTGCATGGTCGATTTTGCGGGTCAGGAGGTCAAGACCTTGAATCCTTTGGTAATCACCATTCATATCATTGCTTGTATCGTGTTGGTTGTTCTAGTGCTCCTGCAGTCAGGTAAAGAGGGCATGGGTGTTATTTTCGGCGGCGGAAGCACTTCGTTGTTCGGGAGCAGTGGAGCTGGAGGATTGCTGACAAAGCTAACAGGCGCGGCTGCTGCAATTTTCTTTATCACCTCGCTGACCTTCACCTATATGAGCACCACCCAGCATCAGGCACACAAGGAGTCTATCGTCTTGGATGCTCCCATGTCTTCAGAGGAGCAGGCCCCTGCACCTATAATTCCGGCCTCTGAAAAAAAAGTAGAAAAAAATGAAAAAAATGCTGGACAAGAAGAAACGAAATCCGTAGAAGCTTCACCTGCTGGTGCGGTGCAACACACTGAAACAGCAGCCGATCCTGCTGAAAAGTAAACGCAGGATTCAAGATGCCGAGGTGGTGGAATTGGTAGACACGCTAGCTTGAGGTGCTAGTGGGTTAACACTCGTGGGGGTTCGAGTCCCCCCCCCGGCACCATGATGATAAAAAGCCGCTTGAAATTTCAGGCGGCTTTTTGCGTTGGGTGTTCTTGATTCATGGCACGTAAGCGCGTATGTATATACCTCTTGAGACTTCATCACGGCGAATGCCAGAGATCTTTATGTCGAAATCAGATAATTATACCCAGAATCTTGTGGTCCGGCCCAAGCGCAAAGTTGCCGAGGTCAATCCTGAAACTGAAGAGGCCTTTGAAGAATCCAAAGCATTGGTCAAAGAGTCGGTGCACAAAGCTGCATCGGTCAATGTGGCTTTTTTGACCTGGTTGGGAATTTTTTGCTATCGTTTGTTCAGACATGTGTGGAAGGCAAGCATACGCCGTCTATTCGGTAAGCCGCAGGCTCCTCGCACTTCTCCACCCCCTAAAACAACAGTACGACCTTCCCGTTCATCTTCGGGACAGCGACCCCGAACCGGTGATAAACCAACCAAAAAAACTGACATCCCGTATTAAGGCAGATGTTCCCGTCATGTCGTGCCCTTTGCATTTGCCTGTGTCCCCGTATGCTTTTTGTATATTTGGGGATTTTTTTATGCTGCTGTTTCCGACTTCTGCGAGGTGAATTTGATCCCGGCCCGGAAATGAGGATGTCTGCTGATGACGGGTGAACACCAGATCACCTTCCCATAGCATGTTGCCGGCATTTTGTCTTTGAGGGATTCGGCTGCTTTGATGCATATGGTTTGTCCGGGCGGCAGATGACAGGATGCCTTGATGTATATTCCGGTCTGGCTGTAATTGAGCAGGATGACCTTGATAAAGCTTTGCTGCTGGTTTGATACAAAGACCAGATCAAGGCGATCATGGCGGTCATGACTTCTTTTTTCAGGAAATTGATACATCGTACGACTCCTTGTTGCGTTGCGATTTTTTTTTGTTATCATGATAACAGTGATGACAACAAGTGATTTCCGTTGTTTCTTTATCGTTTTTACCAAAATTTTTCTTGCCAATTCCTTTTTATTATATGTATTCGACCCTCCGTTTTTAGTTCGGATGATGGTGGCAGGAGAGACCTTTCGCTATGAAAGGCACCGAAGAAGTAACTCTTTCAGGTTCCAAGACTGCTACCGGACGACTCTCTGGAGAGACTCAGTATATGAGCACCGAAGGAGCAAACCGGCCTACCGCCGGCGAAACTTTCAGGTAAAAGGACAGAGGTTTCACATGTAGGATTGCTCAGAGGATTCCCCTCTTCTGGGCTTCCTGTCTGGTTGTGCGCCCGCGGCAGTATTTTCTGCCACCATCCCCTATTTTCGTCGAGCTCTCCATCACGTTGTGACGTATCCTGGATTTTTCTGGAATCCGAGCGCTATAAAACAGCTGTTTGCAAAAACATGCTATGTTATTGCGCCGGTGGCTCAGGACCTGTGGAAGGGCCGGCATCATGCATAGAGAGGAGATTCATGGACGTACTTACGCAGTGGTTAAATCAGGTTGATTCGTTTGTCTGGGGGCCCCCCCTGCTTATCCTTCTTGTAGGGACGGGGTGTTATCTGACCGTCCGTCTCGGTTTTCTTCAGATTGTGCGTCTTCCCCTGGCGCTGAAATATGTTTTCAGTAAAGGAGACGGCAAAAATCATACAGGAGATGTCTCCAGTTTCGCAGCCTTGTGTACGGCTCTGTCCGCGACCATTGGCACGGGCAATATCGTCGGCGTGGCAACGGCCCTTAAAGCCGGCGGTCCCGGCGCACTTTTCTGGATGTGGGTTGCTGCTTTTTTCGGCATGGCTACGAAATATGCTGAAGCCCTTCTGGCCGTTAAATACCGGGTTGTGGATGCCAATGGACAGATGTCCGGAGGCCCCATGTATTATATTGAACGGGGGCTCAACAACCGGTTCCTGGCAAAAATGTTTGCCCTGTTCGGGATCGGGGTGGCCTTTTTCGGGATAGGGACCTTTGCCCAGGTCAATGCTATCAAGGATGCTGCGTTATTGACCTTTCATG
>JAQVZR010000236.1 GCA_028708105.1 Desulfoplanes sp.
GTCCTGTACCGCATAAACGTCGTGCACTTTGAGCTCAAGCCCGGTGACGAGATCTTTTTCCATGCCCAGCAGTTTCTGGGCTGCGGAGATGGATATATACGCCAGGGATGAGTCATATTCAAATACTTCTGTGGCAAAAATACCACAGACCCGAAACGTCATGATTTTCGGACTGAATCCGGCGGATGTCTTTTTGCCTGCAGGTGACAGAATGTTCACCCTGCTGCCTATTGTCAGCCCTAGCCCTTTGGCCAGCTCCTTGCCCACGATAACCCCGGGGAAACCGTCGGTTTGGGCCAGATCTTTGAGACTGCCTTGGGTCAGATCTTTGCCAATACTCAGAACCGAACCTGCGGATAGAGGATCAATTCCTCGAAGAACAGCTCCCTTGGCGCTTCCTTGGGAGCTGAAAATGACTTCGGTGTAAATGAACGGGGTGGCGCTTTTGACGCCTTTGACCTTGAGAGCTTTATCTACCAGCTGGTTATAGTCTGCAAAACCTTTGTCCAGACTGCCGACGATTATATGGGCATTGGTGCCCAGAATTTTGTCCCGCAAATTCTCACTGAATCCGGTCATCACCCCGAGGACAATGATCAGTGCAGCCACACCCAGGCCTACACCCATGACTGAGATCAGGGAAATGACCGAGATGAAGGCCTGCCGTCTTTTTGCAAAAAGATAGCGCAAGGCTATAAACAGTTCAAAACGCATAGAGTCGGATATCTTCTGTTTTCCGGTTGTTACGCTGAGTGACAGGGCCTTGGGCCATAAAAGAGGCTATTCTTTACCAGATACTTCCGGCCGTAGGAGTGGAAACAGGATGACTTCGCGGATGGAGGCTGAATCGGTGAGCAGCATGACCAACCGGTCAATACCGATTCCCTGACCTGCCGCCGGTGGCATGCCATATTCCAGAGCCCGGACATAATCTTCATCCATGCTGTGGGCCTCGTCGTCTCCGGCTTCTTTTTCTTTGACTTGTTCAGCAAAACGGTCACGCTGATCATAGGGGTTGTTCAGTTCAGAAAATGCGTTGGCCAGTTCATGGCCGGTGATGAACAGTTCGTATCGGTCCGTAATGGACGGGTCCGCATCGTTTCTTCGGGCAAGAGGGGATATGTCCGTGGGATAATGATAGATGAAGTGGGGCTGGATAAGTTTTGGTTCGACCAGAATGTCGAAAAGCTTGGCCTGGAGTTTGCCGAGTTTTTCGCCGACCTGAGCATTTTCTCCCAGCTTCTGGACCAGCGCTTTGGCTGTCTCGTAGTCCTGATACTGCTCCGGGCGCAGTCCTCCGATTTTCTCCAGAGAATCGTAGAAGGTCATCCTGGTCCAGGGCTTGCCCAATTCAATGGGGGTGTCCTGGAACATAACGGTGGTATCCCCGCAGACTTTTTGGGCCAGGGTCCGGAAGAGTTCTTCCGTGAGATCCATGAGGTCGCGGAAGTTGGCATAGGCCCAATAGAATTCGATCATGGTGAATTCCGGGTTGTGCTGGGTATCTATGCCTTCGTTGCGGAAATTTCTGTTGATTTCATAGACCTTTTCAAAACCACCCACCAGAAGACGTTTCAAGTAAAGCTCGGGAGCAATACGCATGTACAGTTTCATGTCCAGGGCGTTATGAAATGTCTCAAAGGGTTTGGCTGTAGCTCCCCCGGGGATGGCCTGCATCATGGGAGTTTCGACCTCCATGAAGCCGCGGCTGTCAAAGAAATTCCGCATAAGGCGCACAATGGCAGTGCGTTTCATAAAGATGTCTTTGGCTTTGGGGTTGACGATGAGATCGACGTATCGTTGACGATATCTGGTTTCAACATCTTTGAGTCCATGGAATTTTTCAGGAAGGGGGCGCATTGATTTGGTAATCAGGGTAATGGTTTCCGCCTTGATGGTCAGCTCGCCTGTTTGGGTGCGAAAGAGCCCACCCTGGACACCGATAATGTCGCCTACTTCAAATTTTTTAAATATTTTGTATGGTTCGGTCCCGAGATGGTCCCGCTGTGCATAAACCTGGATGGAACCTGATCGGTCCTGAAGGTTGAGGAAGGCGATTTTGCCGAAAGAACGCAGGGTGATGATCCTGCCGGCCACGGTAAAGTCCTGACCGGCTTGTGTAAGGGCATCTGCATCTACACAGGTATCGAATTTTCCAAAAATATCTGCAATCTGGGTATTTCTGCGAAAGGTATTGGGATAGAGGGGGATTCCTGCTTCTTCAATAAATTTGGCCTTTTCTTTGCGATGGCGAAGAATCTGACTGTCAGTGGAAGCAGGTGTGGTGTTCTTGCTCAATGCTCATTCTCCATAATGACTGAATATAATAAAAAAGAGTCTCTTGCTGTAGTAATCTCGTTAAGGCAGAGCAAGGACTTGGAATTATTCGAGGTGCTGATGTGATAGGCCCTGTCGGCTTCTTCCTTCGGGGGATAATGGGAAGAGAAAGATTCCTGTTTGGAAGCATGATCCGATCGATAGCAACACAAGAGGAACTGCGTATTGCAATTTACATAGGTCGTCAAGAAAGGGGGTGTACCGGCCATATCTCTTCCTTGACTTTCAGGGGTGCATGAGGGCAAAAAATAATGCCTTTTGGGAGACTCGGAGGTAGTGATTTTTTCGTCAATGGTATTTTTTGTTCCTCTACGAAGGAGTCGTGCAGCACCGGTGGAGCCTGTCTGGTAACGGACATGCTCCACCGGACTACGATCAGGAGATAATGCATGATGGTGAGTGGTAAATTTTTTGTTGCCCCGGTTATCTGCGCATTTATTGGTTGGTTGACCAATTATCTGGCTATTAAAATGCTTTTTCATCCCCGTAAACCTATACGGATATTCACTCTCACCATTCAGGGGATTTTTCCTAAACGGCAAAAGGCGCTGGCCGCTAACCTGGCCATGATGATTCAGGATAATCTGATTTCTGGAAAAGATGTCTCGGGAATTATCGAATCCCCGGAATTTGTCGAAAAGTTTAAGGGGATGGTCCAATCGGCTCTGGAAACTTTCGTGCGGGAAAAGCTGGTGGGGTTACACCCCATGGTCGGCATGTTTCTCAATGAAGAGATGATGGGCAAGGTGAGCACGCTTCTTGCTGCTCAGCTGGATCAGGCTGTCCCCGAATTTTTACAGCAAGGAGCCCGCGAAGTTGAGAGCCGTTTTGATGTCCGTCAGCTCGTACAGAAAAAGGTGGAAGGGTTTTCCATGGACCAGCTGGAACTTTTGCTGTTTTCCATTATGCAGAATGAGTTCAAATTTATTGAACTTGTCGGCGCGGTGCTGGGATTTATCATTGGGATTTTCCAGTCCCTCTTTTTTTTGTTGTAAGACCGAATCCGGTTGTCGATCGGGCAGGTAATGCTTCTGCCCGATATTTTTTTTCTTGTTAATGTGAAGGGACAGATCCCCATGATTCTGAATGCTAGTCAGCTGAGCGCTCTCAGACAGCGTAATGACGAAGAACTTCGCAAGGGCAAATACGCCAAGTACGGCTATCCGGCCCATACTATCCAGGATCTTCTCCAAACCGTGGAAGCCATTAAAAAAGAAAAAAAGAAGTGGCAGCGTCTGGCTCAGGAGCGCGGACAATCCCTGAGCCAGATCAGCGAGATTGTCGGCACCATTGATACATAGTGCCCGTGTTTATCCTTGCAAAGAACAGATTTGTCAGCTCTCCCGCCTCCCGCCTCCCGTCTTCCTGTCTTCCTGTCTCCTTGCTTTCCGTCTCCTGTTAATACATCGCCCGATTTTCCGCCAGCCGTATCCATCCCTTGACCAGCCGGTAGACATACCACACCGAAACAGCAAATCCCAAGGCAACACCCAGCCCCATGGCCAGAATCAGGGGCATCGCAAGACAAGTCCACAAAAGTCCGAACCAGAACGTCCTGATCTGCCAGCGGAAATGACTGGCCAGCATTGGGTCCTCCCATGCGTCATCCTTCTTGATGTAATCCACCACAATGGCCACGATGGCGGTGATCCCGGCCACAAAGGCCAACCCGTACAGGATATAGCAGAATTGAAGGACTTTTGTGGAGGCAATGGGATCAAAGGTCGTTGCAACGGGATCGGTACGTCGGGGCATGAGCATCTCCTTAGCTGGATTGGACTGGTGTGTTCATGGATATAATTTCAGTCCGGAGGAGTAAAGGGGCGGGTACTGATGTATGGTGGGTGGGATTTGTTTTGTGGTAGGGGCGACCGGGCCGGTCGCCCCTTGTATGTTCAGAATCCGTAAGA
>JAQVZR010000237.1 GCA_028708105.1 Desulfoplanes sp.
GGTGGGCGATGCCCAGGCGCTCGCACATGGAACGACAACGGTCCTTCTGGGAAGACGAAAGGGACTCGTACAAAAAGGGGGTATCAAAAAAACCGGTCTCCACGACGGTACGCACGGTCATGTTCCAGGACCGTTTCCAATACATATCCTGGATTTCGGACGAGACCAGAGAAACCATCCGGCGCATATCCACAGGGGTAATCCGCTCAGATCCTCCCAGCAGATACACCCGCTCCCCCTTGTCCTGACGAGGCCAGACCAATCCATGCACCAATTTAAGCAGAGTGGACTTCCCGGCCCCATTGGCCCCCAGAACGGCCCAATGCTCACCACACCCCAGATGCCAGGAGATGTCCTGCAGGATCGCAGCCCCCCCCATATGGACATCAAGGTTATCCAAAATAATTTCCACGCTGCGCCGGGAGCCGGTATTCATATGACAGTCCTCATGTTGATAACCCAAAAAACATATCTAAACACACAGCAGACATGTACGCACCTCATCCCTGGCTATCAATACAAAAAATTGTAAATTGTTTTTCCTTCATTTTTTAGTTGACAACCACGAGTTTTTCTATAGAAACCATTTTCGCGTGTGGGGCTGTAGCTCAGCTGGGAGAGCGCTTGAATGGCATTCAAGAGGTCGTCAGTTCGATCCTGATCAGCTCCACCAATAAACGCTTAAAATGCTTCACCAAATCCCTTGGATGCCGCTAAAAGGCCGACTTGAAAAAGTCGGCCTTTTTTGCGTTTATGTAGCTTATTTCTAGCCTACGAGCCTATCGCCTATTTCCTTGATAGGTCCTTATATTTCTTCATACGGAAAAAATATCAAGCATCGGGCGTCCATCAGAATGGCCGATGACAAATCCCCCAACCTGCTCAACATCTATTTTCAGATACTTCGCAAGATAGTTCCTTCTCGCCAGCAGGGCATCCGAATCCCCGTGCTCCCCCCAGGTCGCTAGATTGGGCTTGATAAGAATATCCCCCTTGAACAAGTAATAAAAATTTCAGAAAAGAGTTTTTATACCTTGTGGCATGCAGGCTGGATTTGTTAGAAGGGGCGGTATTTCAAAACGAAAAATTTGGAAAATAGACAGAACAGGTTGCACATCACGTGGTGCGGTCACAGAATCGTTGCCAACCCATCTTAACGTGCCTGATATCCGGCAGCTGAAAAACAACCTGATATACTCAAAAAAATACCCGACACAAGATCATCACCAGCATGTCTGGCATACAAAAGGATTGAAATGGCAAGAAAAGCAACAAAGAAGACAACGAACGGTAAGACAACCAGCTTCGAACAAAATTTATGGGATACCGCCAATAAACTGCGGGGCTCGGTGGAGTCGTCTGAATATAAGCATGTGGTGCTCAGCCTTATCTTTTTGAAATTTGCCAGTGACAAATTTGAGGAACGCCGGGCCGAGCTGATAGCCGAGGGTAAGGAAAAGTATATGGACATGGTGGAGTTTTATACCATGAAAAATGTCTTTTACCTGCCGGAAGCATCCCGCTGGAGCTATATCAGCAGCCAGGCCAAGCAGGATGATCTGGCCATCAAGATTGATACCGCCCTGGCCACGGTGGGAAAAAACAACGCATCCCTCAAGGGTGCCCTGCCCGATAATTATTTTTCCCGCCTGAATCTCGATACCAGCAAGCTGGCCGCCCTTATCGACAGTATCTCCAATATCAATACCGTAGCCGACAAGAAAGAAGACGTGGTTGGCCGGGTGTATGAATATTTTCTGGGCAAATTCGCGGCTTCTGAGGGTAAGGGCGGCGGTGAATTCTATACTCCCAAAGATGTGGTCAACCTCATCGCCGAGATGATCGAACCGTACAAAGGCAAGATATATGATCCCTGCTGCGGGTCCGGCGGTATGTTTGTCCAGTCCATCAAGTTTGTGGAAAATCACCACGGCAATACAAAAGATATCTCCATCTACGGTCAGGAATCTATCGGTGCCACCTATAAACTGGCGAAAATGAATCTGGCCATCCGCTCCATTTCCGGCAATCTGGGCGACGTCCCGGCAGACAGCTTTTTCAAAGATCAGCACCCGGATCTGAAAGCCGATTACATCATGGCCAACCCGCCCTTTAATCTGAAAGCATGGCGGGAGGCCGACGAACTCATCCACGACCCGCGATGGGCAGGGTATGAGGTGCCGCCCACCGGCAATGCCAACTATGCCTGGATTCTGCACATGATCTCCAAGCTTTCAGAAAACGGCGTGGCCGGTTTTGTCCTGGCCAATGGCTCCATGTCCACCAATACCAATTCCGAAGGGGATATCAGGCAGAAGATCATTGAAAATGATCTGGTGGACTGCATGATCGCCCTGCCCGGTCAGCTTTTTTATACCACCCAGATCCCGGTCTGCTTGTGGTTCATCTCCCGCAATAAAAAAGAGGATGCCGGTCGAGGATTTCGGAACCGGCAAGGCCAGACCCTGTTCATCGATGCCCGCAAGATGGGTGCTCTTGTCGACCGGGTTCACCGGGATCTGTCCGATGAAGATATTGCAGAAATTGCAGGTACCTACCATGCCTGGCGGGGTAAAACAACATCCGACGCCTACGAGGACAAGGCCGGGTATTGCAAATCAGCCACCTTAAAAGAAATCAAGGCCAACGACTATGTCCTCACACCGGGACGCTACGTAGGTGCTGCCGAGATTGAAGACGACGGGATTCCCTTTGAGACCAAGATGTCGGAACTGACCCGCACCTTATATAGCCAGATGCAGGAAGCTGAAAAACTGGATGCGGTGATCCGGAAAAATCTGGAGGTGTTGGGTTATGGGGAATGATCTGACCCAGGACAGCGGGTATCTGGAGTGGTTGAAAGAGCTTAAAAAGAAAGTCCGGCAATCCCAACTCAAAGCAGCCGTCGCAGTCAATACGACCTTGCTGGAGTTTTATTGGGAGCTGGGAGCGGATATTGTTAAAAAGCAGAAAAATGCCACGTGGGGAAGTGGATTTCTTAAACGGCTCAGCCACGACCTCATGTCTGAATTTCCAGATATGAAAGGGTTTTCCAAAAGAAACCTGGAACAGATACGAAGATGGTATCTTTTTTACAGTGAGGCTGGCCCAATTGCGAAGCAGCCTGCTACGCAATTGTTTTCTATTCCCTGGTGGCATAATGTAGTTATTGTCAGCAAATGCAAAACAACCGCCAAAGCCTTTTTTTACATACAGAAAACCATCGAAAAGAACTGGAGCCGGAGCGTTTTGACGCACCAGATTGAAAGCGGTCTTTATGAAAGAGAGGGAAAGGCGATGACCAATTTTAGCACAACCCTTCCGGCGCCCCAGTCTGATCTTGCCCAGCAGATTCTCAAAGATCCATACAATTTCGATTTCCTGACGCTGACAGAAGAGTATAACGAACGGGAACTTGAACAGAAATCAATTCGGGACAGGCAAACTATGTATAAATCAATTCGGGACAGGCAAATTATGTATGGCACACCCCCCAACTCTATGCTACGCATGGTCCATCCACCAAAATCTCTTTCATGGAGACAGCCATGCCCCGCATTCCCCGGCTTCTTATTTCTGAAAATCCGGCGGTGTACCATGTCATTTCCCGTACAGCCCTGGATGGACTCCCCTTCAATGGCGCGGACAAAGACTTCCTGCAGCAATTGATACAGCGATATTCCCGCATCTACTTCACCGAAATTCTAGGATATGCGCTGATGGACAACCATTTTCACCTGCTCGTGCGCATGTTTCCCAAGGATCACGTCTCCGACGAAGAGCTGCATGATCGCTATATCCGGGCTCATGGTCCCAAGGCGCTGCTCTCTAAAGAAAAAATCCCAGCTGTGAGGCAAAAATGGAGTTCGCTCTCGGAAATGATCAAGGAGATCAAGCAAAGCTTTTCCCGCTATTACAACAAGCGACACAACCGAAAAGGCTATCTCTGGGGGGATCGATTCAAAAGTGTCATCGTCCAGAACGGACGCACGCTGATACACTGCCTGGCCTACATTGATCTGAACCCCGTACGTGCGGGCATGGTGAAGCGACCCGAAGACTACCGTTGGTGCTCTCTGGGGTACCATGCCCAGACGGGCAACCGGGACAGCTTTCTCTCCCTTGATTTCGGACTTGCCGAATGGGACATCGACCGCATTGACCGCTTCCAGGCCTACCGCAAATTTGTCTATGAAACCGGAGCAATGGATACGG
>JAQVZR010000238.1 GCA_028708105.1 Desulfoplanes sp.
ATCCTCATGACAACCTTCCTTGAAGAGTTCTATCATTTTCAGTTGAAGCATAGAAATATCCTTTTATTGAAGCCACAGATTATGAGGAAAGGTATACGCAGATTTTTGTTTTTTTCGTAAGCACAACAAACTATTAATAAGTTTCTTGATATCTCCAGCGCAAATCTGGATTGTCGTGCGCATTGTCGACGATTATACCATCATTTTGTGAGGATATCAGGAAACCTGATAGCCAGAAAAAGCGAATTAGCCCATGGGCCTTTGGATGATTCGAGTCGTATATGAATCGGGTACCGTGGTGTTTCTCGAAAGCTGTTCCTCGCTTAATCCCTGGAGTGTGATGTGCTTATCTTACCTGGTCGTTGATGATGCTTGCCCTTATCTTTTCAATATTCACAAATTGTTACCTCGAATTTTCAATCCGGTTCACCTCTCCGTTTCCAATCAAATCCTACGATGTTTCATTATCCATCGGAAAACGCGATTCCGATCAGAAAGTCGTCCTTCCCCACGAATTACCGGGAGTAGCCGATAGTTTTCAGATACTGTTCTGCCCGGGACGTATCCAGAACGGCCAGTCCCCTTTTTGCCCGCAGGTCAAATTGCACGGGAGTCGTAGGGCTGGTTTCCTGAACTCTTGCATTGGGGGGGTGACCAATCCGCTAGACGGTCTTGGGCCGTATCGGCAATTTCGAAATTGTCATTTCGCGTATTCCTAAATCTTCAAAAATTCAAGGATTCAACCAAAAAAATCTTCATGATTGAGATCCTGAAGGTGCTTTTGCTTTATGCTTCCAGCACATTGAGTAAAATCTCCCCGTTTGTTTCTTAGCATACAGCAGCAACAGCCCTCAGCGCATGCGGCCCGCACTCATGGCAAAAACCGTTTGCGTTTGCTGTCAGATGGCGGAAAATGTGCCCATGGCCCTGCTGTTTGTGGTGATGTGGGAGTGGAGGACTTGAGCATGAATCCGGTGCCTATATTCCCTGGATCAAAGAGGTCATCCTCAAGCATCAAACATCGCCATGCCGATCTGGATGAAGTGGCTTGCAAGGTTCTGGCTGTGGCAACTGTGGGGGAGGTCAAGGGGATGCTTGAACCAGGTTTAGCGTAGATCTTGAACACGTTACTCCGACTGTCCACGTATCCGTTTTTTACGGGTATCAGATTTTCCACAATCTGTTGTTTGCATGTTCGTAACTCGGAAAAGTGTTGTGGATACTTGTTTTCTGGGTTTTTGTAGTGTTCGTAACGTGTTCCTGAGCTGTTCGTAACATGTTTACTGGATTGTTCTATTTTGTCTGGGCATCAACTACATAACGGGTCGTTTGGGTAAGGTACGTAGAGGTATTTTTTTGTTAACGGGTAAAGAATCCGTTGGATGAGAATGTCATGGCAGAGTTGTGGACCAGGATGAGATGTGTGGAGATGATTTGCACAACATATCTAATTGATATGTTATGAATTGTTTGTAATAGAACGTTTTCTGCCTGGGAGTATCGCAGTTTTTAACAGGTCGGGATGCATATGTTCCTAACCGCTGGAACCATTATATCATGGTATCTATTGCACCGGTGGATTGTGCGTAACATGTTCCAAGGTTGTTCCTATCATTTTCAAGATGTTCCAAAAACAACGGGCCGTTTCCATATAAGAAACGGCCCGTTATTTTTGGGGTGCAGAGAGGGGCAAATGTCTAAATTGGAGGGGCAATGGTGACCAGTGCACGCATGTCTGTGGTTGCCCGGATTCCATGGGGGACCTTGATCTTGCAGACCAGCACATCGCCGGGTTTGGCCGGGATGGTGGCATTGTCTGCGGCCAGGAATTCTCCGGTGCCTTCAATGATGGTGATGCTCACTTCGCCGTCGATATCATGGGAGTGGACTCCCAGTTCCTGACCGGCCCTGAAATTGAAATTCAGAATTTTGAAATTTTCCGAATCATGGACCAGCAGGGTCTTGAAGGCGATGTCGTTGAAGTTTCCTTCGTCAAAAAGATTAATTTTTTTCATCATTCCTCCTGTTGTATTGTCTTCCGTCGTTGGGGGCTAGAATGCGGCCAAGGCATGAGATGGTTTCAGGTTTCGTGCATTATACCAGACATGGTATGGCGTGTCTAAACAAGGGTTATAACGGTCTCATTTCTTCGCCGGATGTGGAAAGGGTGATGATTTTTACCGGGATATCTCTGCCCGATTTTTTGAGGGCGTCCAGGACCAGTGTGGGCAGGCCGCCGCAGCAGGGGACTTCCATGCGCAGGATGGTGATGGAGCGGGGCGCATTGTTTTGGAAGATGTCTACAAATTTTTCGAAATAAGGTGCTGTATCGTCGAATTTTGGGCAGCCCATCATGACAACTCTGCCCTGCAGATAGTCGGCATGGAAATTGGGGCTGGAAACTGCCGCACAATCGGCAGCAATGAGGAGATCGGCATTTTTGAGAAAGGGTGCTGTCGGGGGCACCAATCGGATCTGGATAGGCCAATGGGACAGGGCCGACCCATTCCGGGAACCGCCGAACTGTGCTGCAGGCTTGGGCTGCAGGCTCTGCATCTTGGCCGAGGGGCACATGGATGGTGTTGTCGGCTGCTTTGTCCGGGTCTGCCGGGCCAGAAATGCTTCCACAGCCTCGGGATCGAAATCATCCGCCTCGCGTTCCACGATTTTCAGTGCTCCCTGGGGACAATGGCCCAGACAAGCACCCAGACCGTCACACAGGTTGTCTGAAGCAACCTTGGCCTTGCCGTTTATGATCTGGATGGAACCCTCGGCACAATTGGGTACACATTGTCCGCAACCATCGCATAATTCTTCGTCGATTTCTATAATTTTACGAAATTTTTTCATGGGATACTCCCTGAGGATTTTTTGAGCCGGTCGAGATGGCCAGGCTGGTTGTCCCGGGTTTTTCCCCGGTGTTGGGCCCTTTATAGGGGAATGGCAGAGGACATGCCTTGATATAGGTCAAAGAGGGAAAAGATGGATATAAGATTTAAGATATAGGATAAAAATTCAGTTCTGAAATTTTTGGTAAGGGCAGACCGGTGTATCCATCGTATGTAGGCCCCTATAGGAATGCCAATGTGCCGTATGATGGCATCCTATATTTTATACCGTATATCTTTTATCTTCTGTTTGAAATTCCTTAACAATTGCCACTCCGCTGCTGGTTCCGATACGGGTTGCTCCGGCCGCAAGCATGGCCAGGGCGTCGGCCAGGGTCTTGATACCTCCAGCAGCCTTCACTCCCAGGCCGTGGGGGGATAACAGGTCGTGCATGAGACGGACGTCTTCGAGCGTTGCCCCGGCCGTGCCGAATCCCGTGGATGTTTTGACCATGTCGGCATCGGCGTCCACACAGAGTCCACATGCCTTTCTTTTTTCTTCCAGAGTCAGCAGGCAGGTTTCGATGATCACCTTGAGTAGCCCTCCTTCCTTGTGACATATCCGGGCGATGGTGCGGATATCTTTTTCCACAAGTGCATACTCACCGCTTTTCATGGCCCCGAGATGCATGACCATGTCGATTTCCCGAGCACCCTTTTGAAGGGCTTCCTGTGCCTCAAGAGCCTTGATCCGTGATGTCTGCGCTCCTAAAGGAAAGCCGACTACTGATGCGATTTTTACGGGTGTTCCCGCAAGATATTCTTGCGCCAGAGAAACGTAGCATGGGTTTATGCACAGGCTAATAAACTGATATGTTATAGCTTGTTCACAAACATGAAGAATGTCGACGGATGTTGCTTCGGGTTTTAACAGGGTATGGTCGATACTGTTCGTAAGTTCTGAACGTGTTGTCTGGTATTGTTTCCTGGGCATTATGTTTGTTCCTTTCCTGTTCGTCTATTGTTTGTAACTTGGTGAGGCTTGTGATGCGTCGATATCTATGATTGTTTGCAGAAAAATTCGCAAGAAATTCAGATTTTTTCTCGTGGTATTCTGAGCCATATGTATCCCTGTTTCCATTATCTTGAAAATGGTGACAACTCTGATCGATTTTGTTTTCCCCTGTCGGACACTCGTATTGCAGCAATAAAAGGAGTTATAATTCCGGCAGGATGCCTTTGGCAGGTTTTTTTAATAGCACCTTCCATATAAAGGATTCACAACAGGTGTTCCCATCCTCTTAACATGGAGGTTGCTATGAAAAAGTGATTGCCATGCGGCCCTTTCCTTTCAGGAGCTATGGGGTAGTCATATTCTGGCCAC
>JAQVZR010000239.1 GCA_028708105.1 Desulfoplanes sp.
AAACCCAGTTTCAGACCCATAGTTTTCGAACAGGTTATCACTGTTCAATTCTTTTTTCACCGCGAAGGGCACGAAGGAACGCGAAGGGTGAAGAATCTGGATAGATTGAGCTTTATTTTGTTGCTTTTCTTCGTGTTCCTTAGCGTTCTTCGTGGTGAAAAAAACTCAATCCCTCAAACGTGGTTTGGTTTAACCGCTATCTGAAACAAAAAAAGTATATTCATTCGGTTTGAAACGAATATAAAAACGGGCAATCCATTTATGAATTGCCCGTTTTTATATGTCTAGGAAACGCAAAAGAACAAATCAACGTCGATCAAACCATCGTGCCTGAACAACGTTTTGGGAATACCGGCAACCGCTGCCTAATTCCAGCAGATCATTTTATTTCCCCATGGTCCCCAGAACCGCAGTAACCACATCTTCGGGACCGGGTTTAAACATTTTTTCATGCGTGGGTGCTACGGGTACCGGAATCTGGGGCGCACCGACCCGCTTAACGGGGCCTTTTAACGCGTCAAAGGCCTCTTCGGCAACCATGGCGGCCAGTTCCGCACCAAAACCGCAAAAACGGATGGCCTCATGCACAACAACCAGTCGGCCGGTCTTGCGGACGGAGGTAAGGATAGCCTCTTTGTCCAAAGGCACCAGAGATCGCAGATCAATCACTTCGCAGGAGATGCCGCGATCGCCCAAGGAGGTGAGGGCCTCCATAACCGTGTATAACGCCGCGCCGTAGGTAACAATTGTGCAATCTGTCCCCGTCGAAACGATACGGGCTTGACCCAGGGGCGTCCGGATGTCGCCTGCAGGCACGTCCCCAGACATGCGCCCAAGCATCAGATCTTCCACTACGATAACCGGGTCCGGATCAAAAATAGCACTTAAGAGCAAGCCTTTGGCATCTGCCGGGGTAGACGGCCAGACAATTTTCAGCCCCGGGCTGTGCGCCACCCATGCTTCCAGATTGTGGGAATGCTGACATCCGGCCCCAAAGCCTACACCAGCCTTGACCCGTACGGTCAGGGGGAAACTCGAAGTGCCTCCGCTCATATAACGCAATTTCCCAGCATGGTTGACCAGCATGTCACTTGCCAGTGTAATAAACGGGAAAAACATGATTTCCACTACCGGCCGAAGCCCCATACAGGAGGCACCCACGGCAAGTCCGGCAATGGCCGCCTCACTGACCGGCGTATCCTTCACGCGTCTTCGACCAAATTTTTCCAACAGGCCGTGGGTGGGCATATTAGGATCACGGTGGATGGAAACGCCCACACCTTCACCGGCGATGCATACATTTTCATCGATTTCCAAAGCAATCGTGAGGGCTTCGTTTAAAGCTTGCCCAAATGTTTTTTGACTCATGGTATGACTCCTTTCCGGTTTCAGACAGATGGAGGTTGGACAAATACGTCACTCAGAAAGGTCTCCGGTCCGGGATACGGGCTGGCATCACCAAAAGCCACTGCAGCCTCCACACGCGTTGCGGCATCCTCATGGATGGATTGGATTTGGACGTCATCCAACACGCCTTCCTTGAGAAGCTTTTGCCGGTAGCCACGGATAGGGCACTTGGCAGCCCAACGTTCCAGTTCCTTAGGGTCCACATAATCCTGCGGGTCCTGTTCGCCATGGCCTCGCATACGGTAGGTCAAGGCTTCCATAAAAGCAGGCCCCTTGCCTGATCGGCAGTAGGCAGCCAATTCGAGACCAAGGTTGTATACGGCCTCCACATCATTGCCATCCACGCTCCGGCCGGGTATATCATATCCATTGGCACGCTGAAAAATGTGACGGGTGGCGCAATGCTCTTCAAGCCGCTGTGCTCCGGCCCAGCAATTATTTTCGCAAACGAATAACAGTGGCAATTTCCAGACTCCGGCCAGATTCATAGCCTCATGTACGCTTCCCTCGGCCGCTGCACCATCGCCGAAAAAAACCACGGTTATTCCACTGGAACCCTTGTATTGTTGGGCAAAGGCCGCACCAAGGGCCAGAAGCGGACCCGCACCGACGACAGTGGACGTCATCAATATGTTGAGATCAGGAACACTCAGGTGCAGGGTACCGGCTTTGCCGCCATTGACCCCCTGGCCTTTGACCATAATCTCTGCCATCAAAGCATTAAGGTCCGCGCCTCTGGCCAAAAGATGACCATGACTCCGGTGGTTGCTGATGATGACGTCCTCCGGTTCAAGAGCCGAAACCATGCCTGCGGCAACCGCCTCCTGGCCATTGGCCAGGATCTGCATCCCCGGCATCCGACCGGGTTCTCGGCAAAGCTCAGCTATCTTTTCCTCGAACGTACGTGTCAGAACCATACGTGTGTAAAGACGTGTTTGAAGATCTGGATCAAGTCGATGTTCTATCATACAACCTCCTGTCTTCTGTATAATGGGTATACACATGTACAACCAGGATAATCCAACATATCGAAAAGTTCAATGCACGTGTTGTAACCAATAGGAAACCAGTACTGACAGTCCTTTTCCCCTCTTATTCCCTGATACTATGGTCTCAAAAATATGCCCAGCAAACCCCTCGCCGAATCTCTCCGTCCCCAGAATCTGGATGATTTTGTAGGTCAGAGCCATCTCAAACAACGTATCCGGGCCATGATGGCTGGAACCAGAATTCCCAGTCTGCTTTTTTTTGGTCCCCCAGGCTGTGGGAAATCCACACTGGCCCTTTTGCTGGCCAAACAGTCCGGTCTGCCCTTTGCCCGGTTCAGTGCCCCGGAAATCGGTATTGCCGCCCTGCGCAAACAGATCTCTTCCTTGAACATCATTGTCCTGGACGAAATCCATCGCTATTCCAAGGCCCAACAGGACTTTTTTCTTCCCTTACTTGAAAATGGTGAAATCACCCTTCTGGCCACCACCACGGAAAACCCCTCCTTCAGTGTTACCAACCAGCTGCTTTCACGGCTTCATGTATTGCGTTTGCGCGCATTAAATCTGGCGGAGCTGACCCAGATAGCCAAGAAAGGGGCCGCGCAACTGCATGAATATATCCCCGAAGACAGCCTGGACCTGCTGGGACGTCAATCAGGCGGCGATGCCCGGACACTGCTTAATCTGGTGGAATATACGGGGAAACTGGAGGCACAAGATCGTGATCCTAAAAATTTAAGCGCGGCTCTGCCCGAAATCATGGTCCGGGGTGACCGTGACGGCGACTCCCATTATGAACTCATCTCCGCGCTAATTAAATCCATCCGCGGCAGCGATCCGGATGCGGCGCTGTATTACCTGGCCTGCCTGCTGGAATCCAGTGAAGATCCTAAATTCATTGCCAGGCGACTTATTCTCTCGGCATCGGAAGATGTGGGCTTGGCCGATCCGCAGGCCATGCCCATGGCCGTGGCCTGCCAGCAGGCTATCGAATTTCTGGGCATGCCTGAAGGATTTATTCCTTTGGCAGAAACAACCCTGTACCTGTCCCTGGCGCCCAAAAGTAATTCTGCTTATGCCGGATATCTGGCAGCCATGCAGGAAATCCGCAGAAATGGCCCACGCCCGGTCCCCCTGCATCTGCGGAATGCATCCACGAATCTGCAAAAGGAATGGGGGTATGGCAAAGGGTATAAATACCCCCATGCCTACCCTGAATCATGGATAGACCAGGAATACCTTCCTGCTGAACTCACTGGCCGCCAGTTTTACCTCCCCAAAAACCAGGGGGAAGAAATACAACTCCAGACCTGGCTGAAAAATAAAAAAAGTAGTGGTAAAAAAAAATTTCGGCCAGCCTACGGAACACCAAGCACACCTAAAAATAAAAAATGCTACGCTCAAACTCCCCGCGTTAGATCCAATAGGGATCACTTGCCAGATAACGCTTTCAAAATAGGTAAATTTCTATCCCGGTATCACACAATGCCGGACAGTTCAGATAAGCAGATCCTTCCCAATATTTACACCCTACATGTCTGAAAATAGTACCTCATCATGCGCGTAAAATGATTTCAAGTTGTTTAGTTCCGGTTCATCCAGTGAGTACGTACTTAATAATGTAAGAGAGGCGGTCCAAAGTCGCCTCGAGCAGGAAAAACACTCTGGCACGCAACCTCATGGAAACCATTGTTGCCTGATCAAAGCCACATGGATCGCCTCTCTTTTGGCGGATGCAAAAAAATATCCTTGTATGAACTCCGCCGAGCATGTATGAACAAAAAAATGCTATGCCACCCTAAGTGCGAGGAGAA
>JAQVZR010000240.1 GCA_028708105.1 Desulfoplanes sp.
CCTGATCCTCAACCCCCTGCCGAAGACGCACGCATTGGCCGTCCTTGATATCAACCGCTGGAAATAATATCACAATCCCAATTCCTCAAGACAATATATCAACCCCTCACTGGACATTTGCTCCGCAGTAATCCATTTGCCCCCCCGCTTAAAAAACGTCCCTGCGTTTAGGACATTTTCACTCAGAGAATGCTGCTGCTCTTCATAGTGTGCCCTGGTCACCGTCTTGTTTTTGATATCGATAAGATACAGATCAAAAACAACCATGGCCGGAATGTTCACGCTCCAATCATTGCCACTGCGTTCCTGCCACTGAAAAACCTGGGGAACCAGGAGAAAATCGGTCGGGACGCATTCCCCCACCTCCTGCCAGAAGGCAAAGGCAGAAGGACGGGAACGGCTCTGTTTGGACAGCAGGATTTCCTGACACTGCCTGACCACCCCGGGGCCGACATACGATCTCCCCGTCCGTTTGGCCAATTGGGCATCAAGCTCTGCGTCCATGCCCCCCAGAACCTTCTCCGGAAGGACGACATGTTCTTCAGGCAAATTTCCGTCCAGGAGCTCCCAGGAATGAGTGGGTTGCTGGAATGCCGCAACAGCCAGAGACGCATTCTTGGGAAGGGGAGTAACCCCCGTTTTAGGTGCGCAGGCCGTAAGGGTGAACAAAACAGCATACAGCAGTGCTGAAAACATCAGATGTCTCATGAATCCAATACTCCTTTGGTACTGAAAACCTCATGGCCCGACCGGCGGACAGCCTGTCCCAGAGCGAGACCAAGTGCCTTGAAAGCCCCTTCAAGCATATGATGGCCATTGAGCCCATACAGAATATGCACATGGAGATTAATCCCGGATTTCATGGCCAGAGATTTGAAAAATTCCCGCCACAGGTCCTTTTCCTGACCAGCGATCAGCGGCGGCAGGTCCTGTTCCTGATAAACGAGATACGGACGTCCGGAAATATCGACAATGACTTCCGACAAAGCCTCATCCATGGGAACTTTGGCCCACCCCACACGGACGATCCCGGATTTACCGCCCAAACACTGCTGCAGTGCCTCTCCCAGCGTAAGACCGATATCCTCCACTGCGTGATGGGCATCAATATGGTAATCGCCCTTGCAATGGATTTCGAGATCAAAACGGGCCCAGAAAGCCATCAACTCAAGCATATGGTCGGCAAAACCATACCCGGTATGGATCGCAGTTTTTCCGTTCCCGTCGAGGCAAAGAGACACTTCAATATTGGTCTCGTTCGTTGTGCGCTCAATGCGGGCGTTTCTAGACTCCATCATTAGTGTCCTTGTTTATGAGTGTCATGACGTCAGAAAATGCCCCAAGAATACACGCGATGATGCCCTGTTGCGGGAACACCGGACGCGATGACTATGAATACGGTGCTGCCAGTTATTTATCCGGCACGGCAACATCTTTTTTTACAGCATCTTTCTTGTCCGCTGCCGCCTTCTTTTCCTTACCAAAGAAATAGGCGACCCAGATACCGACCTCATACAAAACAACCAGCGGAGCAGCCATCAATGCCTGAGAGACAACATCAGGCGGCGTAAGCACCGCAGCTACGATAAAGGCTCCGAGCACTGCATACTTACGTTTTTTGCGTAAACCTGCCGAGGTAACAAGTCCCAGCCGAGCCAGAAAGAAAATAAACAGGGGCAGCTCGAAAATAACGCCGAAGGCTATGAGCAACTTGAGAGAAAATCCAAGATATTCCTTAAGAGTAGGCATCGGACGAATAAGATCCGTGGCAAATCCCATAAAAAATTGGAATCCAAAGGGAAAGACCACATAGTATCCGAACAGGGCTCCACTGACAAAAAAAAGGGCAGAAAAAAAGGCCATGGGCACAAAATAACCACGCTCAGAATCGTACAGTCCTGGTGCCACAAATTTCCAGATCTGATAAAAAATATACGGACTAACGGCAAAGAGCCCGGCCACAAAAGCTACCTTGAGATAGGTAAAAAAGGCCTCGGGCAAGGACGTAAAAATCAAGGTGCTTTTAGGGGGCAAGACCTTGATGAGAGGAGCCATTAAAAGGTTAAAAAGTTGCTCGGCAAAGGCGTAACATCCGAGAAAACCAATAACAGACGCTATGACACAGCGGATCAATCGTTTTCTGAGCTCGTCAAGATGGTCGGTGAAGGTCATCTCCTCGCTCACAGAGGGATCAGAGGCTGAACGTTCTTCACTCATAAACGATCAAGCCTCCTTATCGGTCATATTTTTGCCGGCAACGGACTGCTTGTTGTCTGGACTCATCGTTTTCTCAGCAGAGCTATCGACATCCGTGGCCGAGGCCTCCTTTTCAGAGGCCCCCTTTGCAGAGGCAGACGTGGCATCTGAAGCCGTACTGGTACCGGCATCTGCTTTTTCGGGAAATAATTCCTTTTCAGCCTGCTTCGTCCGCTGTTTTTCCTCTGCCCGCTCAGATTCCAGGTCAATGGTGCGCTTAACATCCGAGCTCATACGCTTGAACTCACCCAGCGCCTTCCCTAGAGTCCGGGCAACATCCGGGAGTTTTTTGGGACCGATAACTATCAGTGCCACTACCAAAATAATAAGTATTTCCGTGGTACCTATTCCAAACATGTTCCGACCGTTGTTGAAGTGGATACGTCAGAAAACACCGACAAAAGCGGCGTGTCCATACAGATTATGAAAAAAACCGCAGACTATGCCTCTGCTTCAGACGTATGGCGTCCAGCACATCCTGCGGTTTTGATATGTACAGAAGTTGGGTCCAAAAAACCAGCCTTTCCAAGCGGTTTTCCTATTCCCATTCAATAGTACTCGGAGGTTTGGAGGAAATATCCAACACCACCCGGTTCACTCCCTGGACCTCATTGATAATTCTGTTGGAAATCCGGGCCAGAATTTCGGGAGGAATCCGGGACCAGTCAGCGGTCATGGCATCGACACTATCGACGATGCGTAGAGCGACAACGCTTTCATAGGTCCGCTCGTCGCCCATTACCCCAACGGTTTTCAGAGGCAAAAGGACCGCAAAGCCCTGCCATATTTTATAATACCAATTGCTGGACTTGAGTTCCGAAGTGACGATTGCGTCCGCATTTTTGAGCACTTCCAGACGTTTGCGGGTAATCTCACCAATAATACGAATGGCCAGACCTGGACCGGGAAAGGGGTGTCTCCAGACGATAAAATCCGGCATGCCCAGCTGCTGCGCCACCTTGCGGACTTCGTCTTTAAAAAGTTCCCTCAAGGGTTCCACCAGAGTCAGGTTCATCTTTTCCGGCAACCCCCCTACATTATGATGGCTCTTGATAACAGCGGAGGGGCCTTTGAACGATTCGCTCTCAATCACATCAGGATACAGGGTACCCTGGGCCAGGAAGGATACCCCGGGAATAGCCTTGGCTTCCTTTTCAAAGACCTCGATAAAAGTATGCCCGATAATTTTACGCTTTTTTTCGGGATCACTAACGCCTTCGAGTTTGTCGAGAAAGAGATCTTGAGCTTTCACATGGATGAGATTCAGATCAAAATATTTACGCAAAAAAGCGGTCACTTCTTCGGCTTCATTTTTGCGTAACAGTCCGTTGTCCACAAAAATACAGTGCAGCCGTTTGCCTATGGCTCGGTGCAAAAGAGCCGCGACCACAGTGGAATCAATCCCGCCGCTGAGCCCGCAGACCACCTGAGCATCCCCGATCTGTTCACGTAGCTGGGGGATCACCGTATCCACAAATGAGGACATGGACCAAGTGGATTTAACCCCTGCGATGTTGAACAAAAAATTATTGATAATGGTTTCACCCTGTTCGGTATGTACCACTTCCGGATGGAACTGCAGGCAGTAAATCTTGCGCGCCTCATCAGCCATGGCAGCAACGTCCACGGTTTCTGTCCTGCCGATCACAGAAAAACCGGGGGGAGGGGTCATGACTTTGTCGCCATGGGACATCCAGACCTTAAGTTTCTTGCCTGAATTGAGATTGTCCCACAGTTTACAGGAGCCACAAAATTCGATCTCTGAGCGACCGTACTCCCGATCTTTGGCAGGAGAAATTTCACCGCCAAGAAGCTTGGCCGAAAGTTGCATACCGTAGCAGATACCTAAGATGGGAATCCCCCATGTATACACCTCGGGATCAATGGATGGTGACGCGGGATCGGTAACCGATGCCGGACCTCCGGAAAGAATGATCGCCTGAGGA
>JAQVZR010000241.1 GCA_028708105.1 Desulfoplanes sp.
GTTCTTGGGTACGGTTGTAAAAGCGCTCGACGTTGAGTTCTTCCACAAGCAACGCGGCCATGTCGGCACGACGCAACTTTTCAACGAGAGCTATCTTCTTACCAATCATGGATTCGGGAGCAGCAAGATTGGCCTTTTGCACAAATTTCCAGCGTTCATAGGCACGTTCTTCAAAACCGCCCTGCAATGCTTTGGACTGGGCAAACATGGCTTCTGCCGGCCCAAAATCAAGCCCCTGGAGATAGGCCTCACCCATATAAAAATACAGAATGGAGGCATCCTTATTAACGAGCATTCCCTTGGCAAACGCTGCCTTGGCATTGCGGATCATCAAGGTCTCACTGCTGCGGCCCCCTTTTTTCATAACAATGTAGGCCCTGATCTCGGCGGCAACGGCCTGTACCTTTTCCCAGGCACCATCGGCCTTACGTTCACCCTTAAAAATCATTTTCAGGCCATCGTCATCTCCCTGAATAACAGTAAGCAGCCCTTGTCCGGCAAGAGCAGGACCATAGGCTTCATCCAGTTCCAAGGCCAGTGCGAACTCTTTTCCGGCGTCATTGAAGGCCTTCCTGTCCAGAAACGTTATGCCCTGATTATAATGATGCTCCGGTGTGTCCATGATGCCCACGGCCTTTCTGGACTTCGGGGCACAGGCACACAGAGCCGTCATCAGTAAAATGACGACCAGGGCACGCCCTGACTGTTTCATTCGTTCACTCATCATGGGTCCTCCTTTCCACGGCCATGAGCCATGAATTGGTTGCGAGGTGTTTCCCTGTATTGTTCGTTCAACCCAACACTTACTGCAGAACGATCATCACCCGGCATTTTTCCAGAAAATTCTGGTTTTCAGACAGGGCCCGCAAGGTGTTTGCATCCTGGTTGGAAACCACCAGATCGCTCATGCCCTTTCCGGAAGCGGACAAGGCCTTGAGGACAAACGGCCGGTCCGTAACTCGAGGTCTGGTTTTGGCCTTGTCAAGGTCTTTGGCGTATCCGGCCATACCCTGCTGGATGGCGTACTCGCGACTGACCAGGGCTGATCCGTAAATTTCATTCCCCTGTTCATCCATGATCTTGGGACTCATGGCCGGCTTGGCACCGGTTCCTGCGGCATCAATCACCAGGCCTGTATATACCGCCTCGGCGGGAGATGCGGGTTCGACAGGAGCGGGGACAACGACTTCGGGAGCGGGAACTGCAATCTCAGGAGTCGGGGCAATTTCCGGAGCAGGAACTGCGGGTGCTTCAGAAAGAGATACAGGCTCGGGTTTGACAGCCTTGAAGGGCATCGTCTTGGGGGTGACAATCGTGGCCAGACCGCCATGAAGATTAACCCCCACGGTTGCTTCTACGGAGCCATCGGACATGTAGGCCACGTCCATGATCTGAGAATTGTGCAAAAATCCGCTGACAGAAGTCCGGATAATGTCACTGGTAACCATATATTCCTGAACCGTGGTTTCGGAATCAATACGCACGCCCTTGATGACTTCCAGAAGATTTCTGCGGGCGACAACAATGGCGGCCCGACGTGCCAGAGCTCTGGCCTGGGCCATGTTCACGGCGTTTGCCGGCGGTGCTCCCAAGCCTACAGCCGTAACCATACCAGTCTGCCAGTTCACCTGACCATTATCAAAATTCTGGACATATCCGTCATTGTTTTGGGCTTCTGCTGCCCATGCCATGACTGCAGTACAAACGAAGATCATACTTACTAACAGTACACGTTTACATTTTTTCATACTTTCCTCCCATAGATTCAAGTATACGTTTCGGTCTGTTTGGAGTTTAATACATTGTTTTTTTTCGCTAACTGGCTATTCCAGTTTGCGCAAGTAATATTTGGCAGCCTTGTTACTGGGTTCATAGGTCAGAGTTTTTTCCCACCATTTTCTGGCCTGCACGTTGTTTCCTCGGGTCAACGCACCGTAGGCTTTATCGTTATACACCTTGGCCAGATTATACTGGGCTTCAGAATCCGACGCATTGATTTTCAACACTTTCTGCCAGATGGCTATTCCTTCGTCCGCATCGCCCTGATTGTACACAAGCCACCCCAATCCATTCAAAGCCTTGATAAATTTGGGGCTGAGGTCAAGCGCCCGCTCATATTCCAGCCGAGCGTTGATCTGCATCCCCATACCGGCAAAGGCCTGGGCCAGACGGTAATGGGTTTCGGGATCATCGGAACCAACTGTCTGGGCTTTGCGCAGATAGCTCACGGCCTGCCCCATGTTGTGATCCACAGCATACATGACCCCCAAAAAATAATAGGCATTGGCATTGGCCGGATCAAGATTGAGAATCTTGTGGAATTCCTCCCGGGCCTGCTCCACCTTGTTGTCATTGAGTAACAGCACACCCACCCATGTCCGGGCAAAAATATTGTCCGGAGAAAGCTTGAGCACCTGGCCAAACTCACGGGCCGCGGCAGTAAACTTTTCCTGTTTTGCATGGATCAACCCCAGCTGATTCATGGCAAATTCGTTGTCTGGTTCAAGGGCCACCGCTCGGGAAAACATCGTTGCCGCAGCCTCCAGCTTGCCCTCATAGGACAGGGCTGAGCCCTGAAAGATAAGATCATTGACATCCTCGGCATATCCGATGCCCGCCGTCGTCATCAGCAGAAACAACACGCTCATTATCCGGACTCCGGTCATCATACGCCCCCCCCTGCCAGTTGGGAAAGGGACGCTGCAATACTCACGGCCAGATTTTCACGGTAGGCATCCTGCGTGAGCAGGGCTTCCTGCTCCGGGTTGGAAATAAATCCGGTTTCCAAAAGTATGGACGGCATCTTGGCCCTGCGCAGCACATAAAAATTAGCCGAATGTACTCCCCGATTTTTCATGGAAACCCGAGCGGCCATGTTTTTTTGAACGATTCCGGCGATCTTTCCACCAGCCTCCCAATACCTGCGCCGCTCATAGCGGAACAGCATGTCTTCAATATTCACATACCCTTTCTGCACCAGTTCCTTTTTATCAAACTTGATGACTGAATTTTCAAACTCGGCCACCCGCAAGGCCTCCTTGCTGGACGCTTTTTCCGAGCAGAAATAGGTATCCAGGCCATTGGGCTGGCGATTGGCATTGGCATTGATATGAAAAGAAACAAAGAGATCGGCATTATACTGATTGGCCGTTGTGGTTCGGGCGCTCAGGGGGATATAATAATCATCGGTGCGGGTCATGAACAGCTCAAAAGGAGCCTTCTGGCGTTCCAGAATGCCGGCCGTGCGTTTGGCCAGATCTAGGGTAACATCTTTTTCCTGCAGCTTGCCAAGGCCCACGGCCCCGGAATCAAACCCGCCGTGACCGGGATCAAGAACCAGACGGCGCACCTGGTAGCCCATGCCCTTCTCTTCGGATATGCGGGCGTGGAAAAGCTCTTCTTCCTTTTTGGCCGCCTGCTCCAGGGGGGTCAGAGGCGTCTCGTGTTTCTCCCGGGGCGGAAGGGGCTTTTGCTGGATCACGTCCACCATCATCCGGGAATAAACATCGTCAGGATTGAGGCCCAGAACCTTGCGGAAAGAGGTCAATGCCCCGCGCATATCTCCGGATTGATATGCAGCACGTCCAAGCAACCCCCAGGCCCATTCATTTCCAACATCTAGGCTGACGGCCTTGTGCAGGACCTCAATAGCTCGGGCATACTCTTTTGCGGCCAGCAAATCCTGTCCTTCCAGGGCCAGATCAAAAGCTGACTCCCCGGCCAGAAGCACCCCTGGGACCAGGAGTGCAGCCCCAAGGCCCAGTCCTCCGGCTGTCAAAAATTTTCTACGTGTCATCCAGTCCATACATCCTCCCGCAAACATCGTGGTATAGAGAAGCACATGCCCAAGGGCAGCACCTATAACACAAAATCACACGATAAACAGGGCTCTTAGTGGCCCGCAAGAAACAGACCCCATAAAAAACAGAACGGTCCGCCCGTTATGGGTAGGCTGGATTGCCCCTTGTATATGCAGAATCCGCAGGGTGGTCGTGTTGTCCCAAAGGGCACCCGCAAGGAACGGCCCCTACGTATGACATTGATATATAATTAATGCCCATGGAGAGTATTCTCTGCACACTGCGTACGATGTACCGCCTAATACACTTTTTCGATCTCCGTTCCCGGATAATAATGCGCCAAGATGTCCCGGTAGGATTTCCCTTCC
>JAQVZR010000242.1 GCA_028708105.1 Desulfoplanes sp.
CTCCGGAATCTGAGTTTTATTTCGTGCACACCTACTATACCCGCCCCGAACCCGAGTATATCATCGGCGCAACCTATTACGGGCAGGAATTCTGTTCCGTCCTTGGCCTGGGCAATCTTTGGGCCGTTCAGTTCCATCCGGAAAAAAGCGGACGACCGGGGCTTAAAATCCTCCAGAACTTTGCAGCCTATTGCAGGGAGACACGCCATGCTCAGTAAACGGATCATTCCCTGCCTGGATGTGCGGGACGGCAAACTGACCAAAGGAATCAAATTCAAAGGCAATGTGGATATCGGTGACCCCGTTGAAACCGCGCGCATGTATTACGAGCAAGGTGCCGACGAAATCGTCTTCTATGATATCACCGCCTCATCCGAACACCGGGGGATCATGCTCAAGGTGGTCGAGGAAGTGGCCAAAACCATTTTCATCCCCTTTTCCGTGGGTGGCGGGATAAGCACCCTGGAAGACATGCGCGCAGTTATCGGGGCCGGGGCTGAAAAAATCTCTGTCAACTCCGCTGCCGTAAAGACTCCGGAAATCATCTCTCAAGGTGCAGCTGCCTTTGGTTGCCAGTGCGTGGTTGTGGGTATGGATGTCCTCAAGGTGACCAGGACTGCAGAAATCCCCTCGGGATACGAGATCGTCATCCACGGAGGACGCAAACACATGGGTATCGACGCCCTTGCATGGGCCAAACGGGTGGAAGAGCTGGGAGCCGGCGAATTATGCATCAACTCCATTGACGCCGACGGCACCAAGGACGGCTATGAGCTGCATCTGACCAGGCTTATCGTGGACAACGTGAACATCCCCATTATTGCCTCCGGCGGAGCTGGCAACCCGCAGCATATGGTTGATGCCGTCACCACAGGAGGCGCCTCGGCAGCTCTGATTGCCTCCATCGTCCATTACGGGGAATACACCATCACCGATCTCAAAAAATACATGGACGGACAGGGAGTCAAAGTACGGACAGTATGGTAATTTTTCCAGAAAAAGCACAAAAAAATCCGGGCCATGGTGACATGGTCCGGATTTTTATTATACAAAGGTATAAAGTCTGCTAACCTCGCAGGCTCGCTAAGCATTCACTTTACGCAGTAGACGAGTGCGTTCTCGCTCAAACACTTCTTTTGTATTCGTAGGTCCCACTCCGTCCGCCACTCTTATGCAGAAGATGGCATTCAGTAATCTCGATATCGCGCTGTACAGCCTTGCACATGTCATAAATGGTCATGGCCGCAACCTGAGCTGCCACCAGAGCCTCCATTTCAACTCCGGTACCGGCCGTTGTCCGGGCCTCGGCCTCAATGGTAATGCTGTTGTCCGCACGGTTAACCGAAAAACGTACGTCAAGATAACTGAGCAGGAGGGGATGACACATGGGGATGAGCTCCCAGGTCTTTTTGGCGCCCTGAATGCCCGCAATTTTGGCCGTGGTCAGCACATCTCCCTTGGGCAGGGCGTTCTCCGAAAGCAACGCCATGGTCCGGGCATTCAAACGGACAACGGTACGGAACACAGCTCTGCGCAGGGTATCCGCCTTGGCACCTACATCCACCATGGTTACGTTGCCATTACTGTCAATATGGGTCAGCCCCTGGTCCATGGTTAATCCTCGCCCATGACTTTTTTAGCTTTTTTTCGGAAAAACCCCTTGACCTTTTCCATGGGTTTTTCCTTGTCTAACTGCTCAAACTCACGGAGTAATTCTTCCTGGCGTTTGCTCAACCGCACCGGGGTGAACACATTGATCTCCACCAAGAGATCGCCCTTGTGGTTGTTATTGAGATACGGAATTCCCATGCCTTTGAGCCGCAGCACTGTCCCGCTCTGCGTACCTTTGGGGATATCCATGGGTACAGGGTCGTCCAGGGTCGGGATATCAATACGTATTCCCAAGGCAGCCTGGACAAAGCTGATATCCGCAGAAGTGATCAATTCCTGGCCCTGACGTTTGAAAACCTTGTCCTCTTCGACATAGATAACCACGTACAGATCACCGGCCGGACCACCATTTTCCCCGGGTTCACCTTCTCCACGTAGGCGCAGTCGGCTGCCGTTGTCGACTCCTGCGGGTACGCGTACTTTCAGTTCCTTGTTCACACTGACAGAACCGCGGCCTCGACATTTGGAACAGGGATGGGTGATGACTTCTCCCCGTCCATGGCAGACGGGACAGGCAACCGCAATACGGAAAAATCCCTGTGTCTGATAGACCTGCCCCTGTCCGTTGCAATGTTCACAGCGCTGGGGCGATGTTCCGGCCTCAGCTCCCGTTCCGGAGCATGCATCACAGACTTCTTTTTTGGGGATATTAAGAGTGATCTCCTTCCCCTTGGCCGCATCCCGGAAAGAAACAGTCAAATTGTAGCGCAGATCATTGCCGGCCTGAGGCCTTGGTCCCTGTCCTGCGCCCCCAAAGCCAAAAAAATCGCCAAAGATATCCCCAAATGCGCTGAAAATATCATCGTTGGAATGGAAACCGTTAAATCCGTTGTTCTCCATTCCTGCGTGTCCAAAGCGATCATAACGGGCACGTTTATCGGCATCGCGTAACACTTCATAGGCCTCGGCGGCCTCTTTGAACAACGATTCGGCTTCGGGATCATCGGGATTACGATCCGGATGATATTTCATGGCCAGCTTGCGGTAGGCCTTTTTAATCTCGTCTGAAGAAGCTTCCCGGGGGATCCCCAGAACTTCATAATAATCCCTCTTGGACATACTATTCCTTCCCACCTAATCGTTATCTGAAGTCAACGGGTGGGCAGGAAGAACCTTACCCGCAGCGATTTCGCGCAAGGCGGTGACCACTTCCTTATTGTCGCATTTAACCAACGGCTTGTACCCTTCACGAAACTGTTTGACCCGTTCAATGGCCATCTGACAGATTAAAAACCTGTTATTCACCTTCTCCATGCAATCTTCAACGGTAATTCTTGCCATGAAACCTCCCTGTTATTCCTGCAGCGCATGGTACCTAAAGCTCCCCTCCCGTGGAAAAAAGCAGGGATCAGGATATGTTGGCACAGGACACCGTAGCAGGTATAATGCACTGACTTGTTATTGACGCGGAAAACAAAAAAAAATAGAGGTCCTGTCTCTAATTGTCAACAAAAGAATCATCTAAAATCCACAACAAAAAGCAAGGACTCACACTGCAGCTGCGCCATTCCTGGCCCGATATCTACCACCACTACGTATCGTCCTGCCCAAAAGGTTATATCTTACACAGGAGAATTCTGGCAGGCTTCAGCAACGGCCTTGGAAATATACGTTCGGATATTTTCGGGGCTGAGCCCAGGCAGGAAAAGAGCTTCCTTGGGACAGGTGGCTTGACAGACGCCACACCCCTTGCACAATCGGGGGTGGACAAAAACGATATGTTTCCCTGGACGATTACGATTCGGAACGATTTCAAGAGCCTGTGTTGGACAAGTATCGACACACATGGAACACCCATCACATCTGTCCTTATGGATATGAATGACGCTCTCCTGGTCCTTTCCGGGAAACTCATCATCATTAACAATCAAAAATCCCATATCAAACCTCCGCAGTAAAATATCTTTCCATGTAGAAGTAACGAGGCAATAGCAAAAGTCAATGCCCTGGAGGCAATATTACCCTTATGCTCAAACGAAGGAAACTAAAATTTGCCCAGCGCACCTGCCTGGGACAAAGTGGAAGACTTATTCAACAGACAGAAATGCTCTCTCCGGGAGCCCGGGTCGGCGTTGCTGTCTCCGGCGGCAAAGACAGCTGGGTTCTTTTGGAAACCCTCCGGATGCGGCAAAAAATTCTTCCCTTCCGTTTCGAAATCATGGCCCTGCATCTCAATCCCGGGTTCGATCCTCTGGAGCATATTGCGCTCAAAAACTGGCTCACAGAACACGAAATTGCATCCCATATAGAGATGACAGACTACGGTCCCCGGGCACATTCTCCGGAAAACAGGAAAAAATCACCCTGCTTTTTCTGTTCCTGGTTCCGGCGTAAACACCTCTTTGAGCTATGTCGGAAATACCATCTCACCCATCTGGCTCTGGGTCACAACACCGACGATCTGGCTCAAACCTTTTTCATGAATATTTTCCAAACGGGTAAAGTTGCCGGGCTCAAAGCACGCGAACACTATTTTGACAAAAAGCTCCTGCT
>JAQVZR010000243.1 GCA_028708105.1 Desulfoplanes sp.
GAAGGAACGCGAAGGGGGAAGAATCTGGGATAGATTGAGCTTTGTTTTATTGCTTTTCTTCGCGTTCCTTAGCGTTCTTTGCGGTGAAAAAAACTCAACCCCTCAAACGTGGTTTGGTTTAGTTAAAATGCTGATAGATCGTGGAGATCTGATGATGCTTAAAACTATACATTAGCGGAGAGGATGACAAGGGTGAGATGCAGGTTATCGGGCGATGGACGAAAAAAAAGATCAGAGCATACACACCAAAGGCCGTCCTGCACCTGAATGCAGAGCGGCCTTTGGTGTGTATGCTCGGTCTGGAATACGAAAAAACGATCGGCTGTCTATCTACCAGGGGAGAGAGATACAGATGGCAATGAATCCCGAAGCAGCCATCCAGAAGGTGGTCTTCAGAAGGGGAAAACCGGACAGGCCGGACCGGGATGAAAATTTTGCAATATTGGAATTGTAAAGGCCAAGAGCTGAATCTTCCGGGGTGAATATATAGATTGCTATGTCTGCGATGCTGTGTCTCATGGCATAACTCCTTTGCTGGTCAGAGGTGGTGGGGTTGGCTCGTAAATATGTCTTCTCAGATGCTTATGTTGACTACATATGATGGAAATTATAATTAGTAAAATTAAACAATCTAATTCAGAGAGTAAGTTTTGCTAATCCTTCCGGATCTCAACCGCCTCAGGGTTTTTTATCATATTTTTGCGGAACAGAGCCTTGTTGCAGCGTCAAAAACGTTGAATATTACCCCCTCAGCCGTCAGCCAGCATCTCAAAAAACTTGAATCGGAGATTGGCACAGCGTTGTTTATCCGTCAGCACAAGCGATTGGTGCCCACCCCTGAAGCTGAGAAATTATTGGCCATCATTAAACCTTTTTTCCATGACCTGGAGGTCGGCCTGCGAGCCATCAACCAGTCCAGGGAGACTCCCGCAGGCAGACTGCGCGTCGGCGCTCCCCTGGTTTTTGGGAAAACGTATTTCCCCGGGATGTTTGCATCGTTTCGAATAATGTATCCCCAGGTCACCTTTGTTCTGAAACTGGGTGACCCTGCCGTTCTGCTGGGCATGCTGGGGGACGGGCTCTTAGATTTTGCCTTGGTTGATATCTTTCTTAGCCAGCGTCAGTTTTCCGCAGATCTGCGTATGTACCGGATGGAACCAGTTGTGGATGAAGAATTGATCCTGGCCTGTTCCCGGAACTATTATGAGCATGTTCTTGGTGGCGACTGCAGCTTTGCGAGTCTGGTTTCCAGAGAATTCATCTCGTATTACAGCAACGATCTGGCACTCAAGAGCTGGTTTGGGGATCATTTCGGCAAGTCATCGGCACGGTTGAATATCGTTATGACTGTGGATAATGTGGACGCGGTTCTCTCGGGCATAGAGCACGGGCTGGGAATGGGCATCATCCCGTCGCATCTGGTGCACGATGCTATGCAAAAGGGATCGATTGTGCCGGTGACAACAACGAGTACAGAGATCATTAACAGGATTTCTCTGGTTCAGCTCAAGGGCAAACAACCGAGCCTGACAGAAAAAACCTTTCTGTCCTTTTACAAAAAAATGATGCAGCAAGACGCGGTTGTGGAAAAATTTTCAAGGATTGTTGACAATGAGAAGGTGTGATGATCGTTGGTATTATAAACAAAGGAGATGTATCATGCTGGCAAGTTTTACCGTTGTACCTTTTGGTGTGGGCAACGAACTCAAAGAACATATCGCTGCCGTGGTGGAGGTGATTGACGCCTCGGGTTTGGATTACAAATTCGGGGCCATGCAGACGACCATCGAGGGAGAGCAGGGCAAGGTCATGGAAGTGATTATGCAGTGTCACAATCTGATGCTGCAGCGGGCACCCCGGGTGCTGACCTCCATTACCTTGGACGATCGCAAGGGAGCACAGGGGCGGTTGGTGGGAAAAGTGGCAGATGTTGAAGGCGTTTTAGGAAGGGAGGTCGGGAAGGAGTAGGGGGGAGACAGGAGGCAGGGAGACGGGAGACGGGAGGCAGGGGAAGGACGGTTTTAGGTTTTAAGATTTAGGTTTTAGGTAACTGCAAAAAACGAAAACCAGAGATGCGAAATTGTTTTTTCCGCGAAGGATGACTGCGGGAGATCGGAAGGCGGGGAAAGGCAGGGAGGCAGGAGGCAGGAGGCAGAACAGGTGTTGTCTGGATTGTGTTTGTTCATGGGAACGTCGCACTGCACGGGTGCTTATACGGATTGGGACTGGGATTTTTCGATAAACAGGTGGGGCAAAAGGGATGGGTGTTCGGTGCGCAGGAAATAGGTCAGGCCGGGGTGGGCCATGGTGATGGCTTCTCCGGTTTCCTTTTCCAGGCGGTAGGATGCGGGGGAAAGGACGGGTCTGTTCAGACCGGGGGCGAGGATGGCTACCGGGGCTTGAGTGTCCCAGGGATTTTTGGTGGCGATTTCCCAGGATGTGGGGCCAATCTGTTTGATGACCCGGGCGAGGATGGTTTTTTCGGGCTCTTCGTTGGGGGTAAAAAAGGTCGTGGGTGTGGGGCAGAAGAACCCGGAACTCAGGGGGCGGCTTGCGGCCCGGGAGAGGTTTCCGAGATAGAGTTTGGGGCGGAATGTGCGGGATGTCAGGTCGTTCAGGGCCGTACGGTAGGTATCCACAACCTGGCAGAGATAGGCCGAGGTCTTCATGCGTCCTTCGATTTTAAGGGCGGTGATTCTGTTTTTGTGGAACCAGGGGAGATATTTAATCAGGCAGAGATCCTGGGCACTAAAAATGCGCGAATAATCTTCATCTTCAGTGATCTCCCAGAGAGCTTCTCCTGGTCTTGTACGCTCGTCTACTTTGATGGCTACGGGCTTGTAGTCAAAACGGCAGGGATGGGTACACAGTCCCTGGTTGGCCGAGCGTTTGTTCAGGTAAGCACTCAGGAGACAGCGTCCGGAAATGGCCATGCACATGGCCCCGTGGACAAAAAGTTCCAATTCCATGCCGGGCGCATTTTCGGCAATGGCCCGGATACCCCGGGCACTCAGTTCCCTGGCCAGATTGACACGGGAAATCCCAATCTCTTGCCAGAACAGAGTACTTGCGCTGTTGGAGGTATTGGCCTGGGTGCTCAGATGGATGGGGATGTGGGGAGCGATTTTTTTGGCCAGGAGCACAATGCCCGGATCGGCGATGATCAGGCCATCCACGGGGAGCGTTGCCAGATATTCCAGATCTCTGGTCACCCCGGGGAGATGTTTTTCCCAGGCCAGGATGTTCAGGCAGTAGTAAACCTTGACCCCGTGGGTGTGAGCAAAATCAAGGGCTTTTGGCAGGTCAGCAGGAGAAAAGCCTTGGGCCTTGGCTCGCAGATTCAGATTGGTGCCGCCAAGATACACGGCATCAGCACCGTAGGCTATGGCTGTTTCCAGCTTTTCACGGTTGCCGGCAGGGGCGAGGAGTTCGGGGAGGGACATATTTTTTTTAAGATATAGGATATAGGATGAAAGATAACAGTTTTAGGTGTTAGGTTTTACGTTTTAGGATCAAAGGCGGGAAAAGTGAATGCTTAGCGAGCTTGCGAGGTTAGCAGACCTTATGCAAAGCTGACGAGAGGTATAGAAGTCCAGGACCGGAAGTCTTTGTGGAGACAAGGCGTGCCTTGTCTCCGGAGATGTCGACAAGTAACATACATTCCGTTCGCAAAGTGACTACTTTTTTTAGGACTCGACAACGAATCGGTATTTTCGAAGAAAAGACCTAGATAATGCTACAGGGAAAACGAAATAGGTCATTGGACGCTGGATGTATAGGATCGTATATTTTGTATCCTACATCCTGTACTTATCTCCTGTATTACTCTGTTTTTTCCGGCGATCCTTAAACGCCTGCAATATCGCATACGGTGCGTCCAGATTTCCTTTGCCGATACCCAGCTCGATGTCTGGCTTGACGGTTCCGTGGAAATCCGATGCCGAACTGGGGAGGAGGTCGAAACGGGCGCAGAGGTCCAGGTATTTTTGGGTCTGCTCGGGGGAGTGCAGGGAATAGTAGGCTTCCAGGCCGTCGATACCAAGGTCTTTGAGATGTTCTATTTCTTTTGCTTCAGCCTCGCCTTCAAGGTTCAGGGAATAGGGGCGGGCCAGTATGATGGTTGCCCCTTCTTTTTTTAGGGCGGCGATGGCCTGCTCGG
>JAQVZR010000008.1 GCA_028708105.1 Desulfoplanes sp.
TCCTTGATTTGCAGGGAGGCGATCATCTGGTATTTCATCTCAGGATGACCGGAAGACTTTGGGTCGTTCCTCCGAAAGAAGACGTGCAGCAGTACGATCGTCTGTTATTTTTTTTGGATGTGGGAGTTTTGCTTGCCTTTCAGGATCAACGCAGATTCGGGTATGCAGGGGTTTTTTCTGATCAAGAACTTGAACGATGGCCGTTTTACAAGAATCTCGGGCCTGAACCCTTTGAAATGGACGTGGAGGCATTCCGAGGGATTCTTTTGGCTCCCCGGGCGCGGATAAAGGCCGTGCTTCTCGACCAGCAGCGCATTGCGGGTATCGGGAATATCTATGCCGACGAGTCCCTGTTCAGGGCAGGAGTCCATCCCATGACGCCTGCCTGCATGCTGACCATGCAGCAGGCTACCTGCCTTTTTGCGTCTCTGCTGGAGGTGCTGCAGGAATCCATCGCTGCCGGGGGAAGCTCCATCCGGGATTATCGAAATGCCAAAGGAGAAAAGGGCTTTTTCCAAAATACCTTTGCCGTATATGGCCGCAGGGGACGTCCATGCCTGTCCTGTGGTGCGGTACTGGAGACGGTGAAAGTGGCAGGCAGGACATCTACCTATTGTCCTTGTTGTCAACCTGTACTTTGATCCGGGTACAGTGCTCTCATGGTTTCGCTGCCATCATTGTCATACGCATTGCGTAAAACGTGTTTTATGGGGGATGAGAACCTTTTTAACCAGAAGAATATGGGGAGAGCGGGCCCCGGACCCGCGCCTGGCGATGGCAGGGTTGTTTCGTATCCGGAAGTATGCCTGAGCACGCATGCCGCTGTCAGGTACCCGTCTCCCATGGAGAAATAATGGAAAAGGATTATCCCATACAGAATGCTGTTGGCATACGCAGAAAACGTATCCTGGTGGTGGATGATGAAATCATAAACTGTCAGCTTATAAAGGGGATCATTGAGACTTTTGGGTATGAGGTGATTATCGCGACCAGTGGTGCCATGGCTCTTGACCTTTTGGATACCTCTTTTGATCTTGCTCTGCTTGATGTGCTGATGCCGGAAATGGACGGGCTTACTTTGGTCAGAAAAATCAGAGAGCGTTCAGATATCAGGCATATTCCCATTATCATGGTCACCGGGCTTGCAAATAAAAAATGCCGCCTTGAAGCAGTGGAAGCCGGGGCCAACGATTTTGTGTCCAAGCCCATTGATACAACGGAATTGCATGTCAGGATGCGGTCGTTACTCAAGATGAAGGAGGCTCTGGATGGGATTAAGGAATACCAGGTACGCCTTGAAGAGATGGTGCGGGTGCGGACCAGGACTTTAATCTCCACAGTTGAAAGCCTTTCTCTTGCCCGGCGTACCACGCAGGAAGCACATCGGAAGACCATCCGTTGTTTGGCCATGGCCGCTGAGTACCGTAATGTGGGTGTGGCCAATCATATTTTGCGCATGAGCGAGTATTCGGCCCTTATCGCTCGCAACCTCGGGTTGCCGGATAACGAGGTGGAGATGATTCTGGAGGCGAGTCCCATGCATGATATCGGCAAGATCGGGATTGCGGATGCCATTCTGCTCAAACCGGGGAAACTGAGCCCGAGCGAATGGGGGGAAATGAAGGAACATGCTTGTATTGGTGCTCATATTCTGGAAGCCTCGTCATCTGAGCTGATCCAGACCGGGAGTCTCATTGCCATGACGCATCATGAAAAATGGGATGGCAGTGGATATCCAAGGGGCATTTCCGGAAAGAATATTCCTCTTCTCGGCCGGATTTGTGCGGTGGCTGATGTTTTTGATGCTTTGACCACGGCTCGGCCCTATAAAAAGGCTTTTTCTGTAAAGGATGCCCTGACAATCATGCACGCAGTACGGGGCAAACATTTTGATGTGCGGGTTTTTGATGCCTTTACTCACGGCATGAAAGAGGTGCGTTTTATCTATCAATGCTATCAGAAAAAAGCAGGTCACCGCATTCCGACAGGCAATTGTTGAGCGTTGGAGTCGGCTGGGTGAGGAGTTCTCGCAAAGGGGAAAAAATGGCATTGAGGCAGGGAGGATGCCTTTTAGCGGACGGCCAGGCGTGATGCTGCCAGGATTGCTGCGCCGTGGATGTCAAAATTTTGCCCTGTCCATAATCTGAACTGTGCATGTGCCTGGTGGATGAACATGGCCAGACCGGAGATGACTGATTTTCCCTGGGCGCTGGCCAGGTTCAGAAACGGGGTCATTTGCGGGGTGTACACCAGATCATAGCAGGTCTTGCAGCCCGTGAGCGGTCCTGTCCATGGCGATGCGTGCGCACTGGAGCCGTGCATACCCAGAGGTGTTGCGTTAATGAGTAATTCTGCGGCCACACGGGTCCTGTCATCCCAGGAAACGAATCCGGCATGCAGCTCCGTTGCAAGGAGTTCTCCACTCTTTGGGTTGCGACAGGTCAGAAAAATTTCTGTGCCCAGGGTTTTCAGCCCGTAAAGGGCCGCTCGTGCTGCGCCGCCTGCACCGAGTACCAAGGCTGTTTTGGGTTTTAGACCCTGGTAGATCAAAGGAGCCAAAAATCCTGTAATGTCCGTGTTTGTTCCGTGGAGGATTCCCTTGCGCTGGATCACGGTATTCACGGCACCGATATCACGGGCGATAGGGTCCAGACTGTCCAGCAGGGGCATGATCGTTTTTTTGTGCTGGATGGTGACACTTAACCCCCGGATACCGAGAGTACGGACGCAGGACATAAAATCAGGCAGTTTTTTCGGGGAGATATCCCATGCCTGGTAGATTTTTGGAAGTCCCTTGGAGGCAAAGGCCCAGTTATGGATCGTTGGGCTGAGGCTGTGCCCCACTGGATGTCCGATAATGCCGTAGCTGTCCATGGGTGTGTCCTTGTGTGCCTGGTGTGAGGTACAAACAAAAACGCCGGGTCCTGATGTGGGACCCGGCGCTTTTGTTCGTTATTTACAATGTGCCGTATTTGGCTGCATGGGCGGCACCCGCAGCAATGGCTTCGCTGTTTTTGGGGATCAGGTGGGCATAATGAGGCGAGATGACCTTTGCCAGACACGCCTGTACCTGTTCCAAAGGCAGTACTCCGGTGGCCTGCACATACGCCCCGATGGCGACCATATTGGCCATCCGGGTATTGCCGAGACCATTGGCAATGTCGTTACAAGGAACGCCAAATGCCTGAACTCTGCCGGTGTCTGCCAGTTCCGCTTCGATTAAGGACGTGTTCATGATCATCACGCCCTGGTCCTGTATTCTGGGCTGAAATTTGTCCAGGGAAGGACGGTTCATGATGATCAGGCTGACCGGACTTTGGATGATGGGAGATCCGATATCGTCATCGGAAATGACCACGGCGCAGTTGGCGGTCCCGCCGCGCATTTCAGGGCCGTAGACCGGCATGTAGGTGACGTTCAGGCCCGCCTCCATGGCTGAATAGGCCAGCAGATTGCCGATCAGCATGACGCCCTGACCGCCAAAACCGGCGATGACAACATCCTTGTATATGCTCATTTCGCCTCCACGGTCTTGTCTTTGAAGGTCCCCAGGGGGAAGGTGGGAATCATTTCCTTGGCTATCCGTTCATTGGCTTGAACGGGTGTCATCTTCCAGTTGGTGGGACAGGTTGACAGCAGTTCCACAAATCCGAATCCGGTTTTGTCGATCTGGCACTGGAAAGCCTTGCGGATGGCTTTTTTGGCCGCCATGAGATGTTTGATGCTGTCCACGGCAACCCGTGCTGAATAGGCCGTTGTACCGAGACCACCGATGATTTCAGCCATCTTCAGAGGCAATCCTTCCAGTTCTTCACAGCGACCCGCAGGACAGGTGGTGGCCTGCTGGCCGATGAGGGTGGTAGGGGCCATCTGACCGCCTGTCATGCCGTAGACCGTATTGTTGACAAAAACCACGGAAACGTTTTCGCCCCGGTTGGCGCAGTGCATGATTTCGGCAAGGCCGATGGAGGCCAGATCGCCGTCTCCTTGATAGGTGAAAACAAAATTGTCGGGCCTGGCGCGTTTGACTCCTGTGGCTACTGCCGGTGCCCGGCCATGCGGGGCCTCGACCGTATCCAGGTTGAGATAGTTATAGATAAATACCGAGCAACCGATGGAGCCGATGCAGATGGTTTTTTCTACCACGCCAAGATCAATAAGAGCCTCGGCTACCAGTTTATGGATGATACCGTGATGACATCCAGGGCAATAGTGCGTGGCCCGGTCGGCTACGACATCTGGTCGGGTATATACGAGTTCTTCTTCCATGTTATCCCTCCAGTGCCTTGAGAATAGGTTCTTCGAAATCATCGGGAGTCGGCAGATTGCCTGGCAGACAGCTATAGAAGTCTGAGTCGGTAATGGTCCGTATGGCCAGACGGACATCTTCCACCATCTGTCCCATATTGTGTTCGATGGTCAGGAATTTTTTTCCCTGTTCCGCAAGGGTCTTGAGGATCTCTGAAGGATAAGGATACACCGTGATGGGCCGGATGAGACCGACTTTTTTTCCTGTGGATCTGATCTTGCGGATGGTAGATTTGGCAATCCGTCCGATGGAGCCAAAGGCCACAACAATGATATCGGCATCTTCGACCATAAAGGATTCGTAGTCGATTTCAGCCTTCATGGCCTCATATTTTTCTTGCAAATGGCGATTTTGCTGCGCGAGTTCGCCTTCCTGGAGGAAGAGGGACTTGTGCAGGCGGGGTTGACGGCCTTTGGCACCGTCCAGACGCCAGTCAGCGGCCTCGTCAGGATCAAGATTGTCAGGAATCCAGGGCGCAATGGGCTCCTTCATCTGGCCCAGGATGGCATCTCCTAGAATCATGACCGGATTACGGTATTTGAAGGCCAGATCAAAGGCTTTGATGGTCAGGTCGTAGGCTTCCTGTCCCGAGGCCGGAGCCAGGACCAGAAGACGGTAGTCACCGTGACCTCCCCCGCGTGTGGATTGGAAATAGTCACCCTGCGAAGGGCCAATATCCCCTAGACCTGGACCTCCCCGGACCATATTTACAACAACACCGGGAAGTTCACTGCCTGCCATATAAGAAAGGGCTTCTTGTTTTAATGAGATGCCCGGGCTGGAGGAGGATGTCATGGCCCGAATACCGCACGCCGTTGCTCCAAGGACCATGTTGGCCGCAGCGATTTCGCTTTCTGCCTGGACAAACTGGCCCCCTGCATCGCGGATGGCTTGGGACATGAATTCCGGAATATCATTCTGGGGGGTGATGGGGTAGCCAAAATAGCATTTACAACCGGCTGCCAGAGCCCCACGGGCAATGGCTTCGTTACCTTTGACAAAGATACGCTTGGGTGTCTGTTCTGTCATTATTCTTCTCCTTTATCGGGAGACTTCTTGGTCCGAAAGACGGTGATTGCGTAGTCGGGACAGATCTCGGCACAGAAGGCACACCCTTTACAAAGGTTCATTTTTCCCTCGGGGATCTCGACTACTTTGTAGCCCTGCTGGTTGAAGCGGTTCGAGGGGGCAATGATGTTTGTAGGGCAGACCTGAGTACAGAGCAGACATCCCTTGCACCGGTCTTCCTGAATCACGATTCTGGACATGGAATCCTCTTTTGGTGGTTGGGGTTGCATGGAGTGCATACGTGCATCGGTGACACGCTATGCTACGTGCCGGAGGGAAACAAATCCCCGGAGGGAGGAGGGCCGAGATGATGGTCAATGGTCATCCACGTGGCTCGGGTCAAAGAATCAGCATTGCGTCACCGTACGAAAAAAAACGAAAATCGTGTTCAAGGGCAACGGAGTATGCTTCCTTGATTTTTTGCCTGCCGGCAAGTGCGGATACAAGAATGATAAGTGACGAGGCCGGCAAGTGAAAGTTTGTGATTAAATGGTCAATCACCTGAAATCGGTAGCCCGGAGTGATGAATATGTCGGTCCAGCCACGGAAGGGATGGATGCCTCCAGTGAGGGTGTACATGGATTCCAGGGTCCGCACCGTGGTTGTTCCCAGGGCCACCACAGGACGACCCGCATCCTTGGCTTCCTGGATCAAGGTTGCGGTTTCAGGTGAAATTTCGATATATTCGGAATGCATTTTGTGCTGGCGGATATCCCGGCAGCGCAGGGGGCTGAAGGTTCCATAGCCAACATAAAGGGTTATCTCTGCCCAGGCGATGGATTTTTGGGTCAGTCCCTGTCTGGTTTCTTTGGTGAAGTGAAGGCCTGCCGTAGGTGCAGCCACGGAACCAAGTTTGTCTTCCCTGGCAAATATCGTCTGGTAGCGTTCCTTGTCCTCATCCCTGTCTTCTCTGTGGATATATGGGGGGAGAGGAATATGACCGATGCGTAAAAACTGTTCAGTAAGGTCTCCTTGCCAGTGGAGTATGACTTTGGCCTGACCAAAGTCTCCTCTGTGGATTACTTCCAGGTGAAGGGTGTCGTTGAAAACGACCCGAGATCCGGGTTTGGGAGCTTTGGATGCACGCAACAGCCCGTCAACTTCGGCTTTATTCCAGCCACGAGCATCGGGAGCGGGTACGATGAGCACCAGAGGGGTGAGCAGAAGAAATTCCACCTTGCCCCCGGAATCTTTGTGCCCAAGAAGGCGGGCAGGCAGCACTTTGGTGTTATTGGCCACAACTAGTGCATTCTCAGGAAGGTAGTCAGCTATGTTCCTGAAATTGGATGGGGTTATCTTTCCCGTGCGGCGTTCAAGAACGAGAAGTTTAGAATCCTGGCGGTTTTTAGGCGGAGTCTGGGCAATGCGTCCTTCGTCGAGTTCATAGGTATAGGATTCGAGATCAAAATCTGCAGGGATATTCAACGTTGTTTCGTTAGGTTTCATGGAAGAGTGGTCTGTATGTGTATTATGCTATATGGTAGTGTTGGCGATGAGCAGGAATATCACAGTATCGCGATAGATGAGTGTTTTTCTTTTCACATCGTATTTTCGTTCAAGCACTTGGTAGGTACAAAATCGTCGGGTGGCAAGTCTGACAAATCCGGCTGAATATTCAAAGGTAAAGACTTGCTTTTTTTAGTGCCAAGGGGGTAGGTGATATTCCTGGGTTGCAGAGAGGTGAGGTGGTGTTCGGGTATGCCTCGTCGGTGATCCCTTCGAAAATATTTTAGATATATCCTGGCCCGGTTTTATCGGGAATTGTTCCGCTACAGATTTAGCCACAGGCTTTCAAGGAGGTCTTCATGTGTAAAAATTGCGGGTGTGGATCACGTAAACCGTCCAAGTATGCAAAATTTATCAAAGAGCAGCTGCATGTCCACGATCATGAGCAGGATCATGATCATGCTGATCATCATCATGATCCTGTAACAGGGGAAACCATTATGCACACGCACGAAGATGGGCATGCTCATGAACACGCTCACACGGGCACAACTGATTGAGATGGTCTCGGCGCTGTTGCCGGAGTCTCTTCGGCGATGGTTTGCATGGTATGGTAATATAGGATGGGGCAGAACGAACCACGCTGCTTCATCCTACCTAATGTATATGGGTGTACACACTCCTTTTTTCTCCCTTCTTCCTCCTTTTCCCGGGGGAACCCACCTGCTTTGACCTTGATTTTATCCCGCACATAGTGTGCTAGCGTGTCAATATCTGGCTTCCCATCGATGAGGGCAGTATCCATCTTTTTTTATGGGATGAAGCACGCCACGGATGAGCTATCAGTTATTTGTAATGGTGTATTTCCAGCTTGTCGTAAAAAGTTCTGCGGCTGATGCCAAGTATCTTGGCTGCCTTGGAGCGGTTGCCTCCCGTTTCTTTCAACGCTTTGCGGATGGCAGCTATTTCTGCCTGTTCCACAGCCTCCTTCAGAGACAAGGGGGCGTCGATTTTCGGGGCCAGATAGGTGGTGACAGGCTGTGCCTGCGTACACAGGGAATCCAGGCCGATGACGGTATCGTCGGTCAAAAGCACTGCTCGTTCAATGATATTTTCCAGCTCTCGGATATTACCTTTCCACGGTGAATCCATAATCATCTGCATGGCTCCGGGGTCCAGTGCTGTAACTTTTTTATTGTAGAGTTTGTTAAATTTGTGGATAAAATGGTCCACAAAAAAAACCAGATCTTCTTTACGTTCTCGTAGGGGCGGCAGATTCAGAGGGATAACGGCCAGACGGTAATAAAGGTCCTTGCGGAAGCCGCCTTTTTCCACTTCTTCGTTTAAATTACGGCTGGTAGCTGAGATAAAGCGAACATCGATATGGATGGGAATATTACCCCCAACGGGTTTGATTTCTTTTTCCTGGATGGCCCGCAGGAGTTTGACCTGGGTTGAGGGAGAGAGTTCGCCGATTTCATCCAGGAAAATAGTTCCGCCCTGGGCTTCTTCCAGAAGTCCCCGTTTGGCGCGCACTGCTCCGGTAAAAGCACCTTTGGCATGGCCGAAAAGTTCGCTTTCCAGGAGGTGTTCAGACAGCGCCCCGCAGTCAATGGTAAAAAAGGGTTTGTTTTTGCGGGAGCCGATTTGATGGCAGTGCTTGGCAAACATGGATTTCCCGGTTCCGGTTTCTCCCTGGATGAGAATTGATGCCTCGGAATCAGCAATTTTTTCAATAGTGGAGAGCATTTGCCGGATCACGGGGTTGTTTCCGATGACCATAGGGGTGGAAGCATTCTGCTTTTCGCGGGAATCATAGTCTTCCAGCCGACGGTGTAATTTGCCGTACTCAATGGCCCGTCCTGCGAGAAGCGCCAGCTCTTGTGTTTTAAAGGGCTTGGTAATGTAGTTGAAGGCCCCCATGCGCATGGCTTCCACTGCGCTTTCGATGCTTCCGGCTCCGGTCATGATAATGAAAGGCTGGTGATGGTCAACACTACGGATGCGTTGCAGTAATTCCAGACCATCCACCGGTTTCATGGCCTGATCGCTGATGACCAGATCAAACATGATTTCCGAAAGGGCGCTCCAGGCTTCTTCCCCGCTTTCGGCGGTCTGGACGGCATATCCTTGTCGGGTCAGGGATTTTTTTAGGATGCTCAGCAGGTCTTTTTCATCATCCACCAGAAGAATTTTATCAGGCATGCTACAGTTCCTTAGCCTTTGATGGCTGGAAATTCCAGAATCATGGCTGTCCCTTTGCCAGATTCCGATTCGGCATAAATCAGGCCGTTATTGCGTTCCACTATCCGTCTGGAGATAAACAGCCCCAGACCAAAACCACCCTTGCGGGAGGTGAAAAACGGTTCAAAAATCTGCCGCAGATTTTTTCGGACAATCCCTTGCCCCTGGTCTCTGACAACGATCTGGATGGTACTGTTTTCCCCAGTCCCTGTTTTGACCGCGGTCAAGGTGATTTGTTTGTCAGAATCAGTATGTTCGAGAGCATTAAAAAGTAAATTCATGAAAACCTGTTGTAGGGAGCGGACATCTCCGTTGAAAAAGAGCGGGCCCGCAGTGACCTTGATGGTGATGGTATTTTTTTTGGCTTTGGGACTGACCAGCATGACACTTTGTTCAAGCAGGTCCTGAACATTTATTTTTTCTAGGCACAGGGCTTTGGGTGCGGACTGAGCCAGAACGCCACGGGTAATTTCTCCGGCCCGTTCAGCATTGCGCAAAATAGCCGAGAGGCCTTCTTTGATATCGGTGGTAAGGTGATCACTATACAGCAGTTCTTCGGCATTAGCTTGAATGATACTTAGGGGGTTATTGATTTCATGAGCTACGGAGGCAGCCATCTTGCCGATAATGGCCAGCCGTTCGGATTGGATGAGATCTTCCTCCATTTTATTGCGTTCGCTCACATCCCTGGCAAAGAGGCAGGCCATATCCTCGGCCTGTTCTTCCTCAATGGGCTGCCCGGCAATTTCAACCACTATTCTGTCCCCACCTCTTCCCCTCAAGGTAAATTCGTGTTTGCCATAGCCGTCATTGAAGAGCTTGTGCAGGAATGCTTTCATCCCGGGTACATCTTCTTTATCCATGATATGGTCGATAGGGATGTTCTGGTCAGGTTCAAGGGAGAGGGTTGTTTGTACCTGTTTGTTGGCATGCAGAATAGTGCCCTCTTCATTGACCAGGAAAATCATGTCCGGGGAAGATTCAATAAGCACCCTGTAGCGTTGTTCGGTGCGTCGTAAATCTTTGGTGATTTGAGCCACCTTATGTCGGAGCAGGAAACTCCAACCCATCGTTACTATAAGAAAAATCCCAAGCCCGCTCAGGGCAAAGAGCAGGCGTTGAGCATACCGTCCCAGACGGGATGTGTCCGTTATGGAGCGGCCGAACCATTTGTCCCGGAGTTGCTGCAGGGCTCCGATGCTTTTTAGATGTTCCACGGCCTTTTCGAGCTTCAGGGTCAGCTCCGGTTTGTCTGGAGGAATCATGATGCCTAAAGGTATCTCTCTGAGAGGCATGCCTTTTTTTAAAACATTTTTGAATTCCTGAGCCGCAATGATATAATCTGCTTCTTTTTCTGAAGGGGCTATGAAGACATCCACAACCCCGTTATTCAGCATATTCAATGCCTCCAGCCCGGAAGGGACTTCAATGACGTTGCGGAGTTTGTGTACTGCGGGATCATAATCGACACCTTGCATGATACTAATGCGTTTACGATGCAGGTCTTTCAGGCAGGTAACGGATGTACAGCTTTTGTTGACATAGAGATGTTGCTTCAGGCTGTAGTCGACCGGAATGAAGGTATAACCAAGTTCCTTGGCCAGTTCTCGTGTGCCGTGGGAGATAAAATGTATTTTGCCGGCCTTAAGCAGTGTTTTGCGTTTGTTCAGGTCAGGAATCTGGATAAATTTGATATCCGCTTTGATGAATTTTCCGATCATCAGCCATTCATCAATGGTATACCCGCGGATAACCTGATTGCCGTTTTCGATGGACAGAAAAGAGAAGGGAGGAGAAATTGCCCGGACCCCGATTTTATAGACGGGGCGGCCCTGGGCAGGTCCCGGTAAAACAAGCAGCAGGGCGAGCATTGTCCAAAAGATATGAAGTCGTGTAGTGTGCATGGAGGCGTATATTGCGTATTCTGTTTTTCTGTGATCATAAAAAAAAGCCGGTTTCCTTTCCTGCACGAAGGTGCTGCAAGAGAGTGAAACCGGCAATAAAGCAATGAAACGTTCCCATGTTATTTGGCTTTTCCTATGAGAACCGCTTTGTAACCTCTGCCGATGTCATTGCGAGCATCCGAATAAACCAAGACGATGTCAAGGAATCGTCCTGATTGAGTTGGACGTAGGGTAACCGGTACCGGGATTGTTTGGCCGGCCGGGATAACCAGGTTGCCTGTGAAGTAGGTGGTCTTGAATTTCATGGATTTGATGGCCGTGATAGTCAGAGGAGCGTCGCCTGTATTTTTGATTATGATCGGCACCGTGTTCTGACTGCCGGCCGTAAGTTCACCTGCATTGATCTTGCGTGGTGTAACCTCGATGACTCCCATGGGGATGGCTTTTACGAATCCCGAGATATGAATAATCTGCGCATTTTTTTTGCCGTCACCGGTGAAGACCGTCACTGTTTTGTCGAATTTTCCCGCATACTTGAATGTTCTGTAGGTAATCATCAGCGTGGTTTGTTCACCAGGTTTTAGACTACGCTTTCCAAGCGTAGTTGTCGTGCAGCTTCACGAGGTGGTGACATTGGTAATGGTCACTGCCTCGTTGCCGGTGTTGGACAGGGTCACCTTTTTTTGAGCGACCGGGCCTTCGATCAGGGTTCCAAAATCAATGGATGCGCTACTGGGCACAAGAGTTCCGGCTAAAGCCGGAAGAGCCAGGCAGCAAAGGAGCATGGACAGTACGAGTATTTTTTTGAACATGGTTTATTCCTTATTTTTGCTGCAATGTTCACCATGCACGAGTTGTGCTTTGACTGCATAGTTGAAGTGTTTGTCCTGCCCTGGAGTGTGACAGGTCCTGCAGGAGGCCTCATCGGGATGGCTGATGATATCTTTGGGGTCTTCACTTTGCACATGTCTGGCTCCGGGACCGTGGCAGGATTCACATTGCACGTTGATAAGTTCCGGGGTCAGATCCGTATCGATAAAACCACCGTCAGCCTCCATGGCCACCACATGGCATTTTACGCAGCCGGGAGTGGTTTGCTTTTCTTCGCCCTGATGGGCCAGGTCAGCGAAAGCGTGGGCATGGGGTGTTGTCAGCCAGCCTCTGGCTTGGGCTTCATGACAGTCCGCACAGGCCTTTTCCCCCACATAGTCTCCGAAGAGTTCCGCCTGTGCGGAAGAAATGATGTATAACGTGACAATCACAGCTCCCAAAAGAACGAAGAGACGGTTCATGATTCTTTCCTTTTGCCGGGTTAACAGTTGCAGCCGGAAGTGGCCTCAATATACAGATGCTGCTTAAGCTGGCGCAAGAGGCTGTTGTCGATGCCGTCCACGTCCAGCAGTTCATCCATATCAACGAATTCTCCGTTCTCGGTCCGGGCATCAATAATTTCTTGCGCCAGTTCCTGGCTGACCCCGGGGACGTTGGCAAGCTGTTCCACAGTAATGGCATTGAGATTAAGTTTTCCGTCGTGATCTTCAGCAAAGCCCGGAGTTGCAGCTACAAAAAGGGCAGTGATCAGTGCCAAAATGACTATGTATTTTTTCATCGTATATTCTCCTTTTGAGTGTTTATTGAGATGTTACCAGCCCAGACAGTGATGGCTGTACAAAAAGGACCAGGCCACCATGGAGAAGACTCCACTGGCAATCCCTGAAAATATTTTTTTAGAAAACGATGTGCTGGTATGGTCGGCCTTGAAGATACCCATATACAGGGCGGCCGTGGTTACAAGCATCAGAAAAACCATGAACAGCGGTTCCAGATAATAATAGATTCCGTGCATGTGTTCCTCCTAGAGCAGGCCAAGATACTGGCAAGCAGTTATAACGACAGTTATGGCCGAGGCCAGGAGAATACCGATCATATCCCGGTCCTGTTCTTCCCGGCCGGCATTGGCCATAAAATCGAAGCCGTCCTGATCAGTGGTTTGTTTGTTGGTAGTCATGAGCAACTCCTTAGGCCGGAAGCAATCCGGTTTTGACACATAGAAGAATGGCAGCGAGCAACAGGACCATACGGATACATCCGGCAATGCAGGTCACGGCAAAGCATTTGATTCCGTCGTGGGCAATTTCACGTAAAGGCAGGCTTAACCCCAGGGCTGCAGCGGCCATGGAAAAATCCCATTGGACCATGTTGAAAATAGCGTGGGCTGCCGGCTGTCTGAACAGATGCAGGCAGGCCAGAGCCCAGAAGAAAATGAATACCATGAGCCAGATGGGGAATGTTTTGATATCCCCAGTGGCGTGGACGTTTGTATTCCCTTTGTTTTTGAGCTTGCGGATGAACATGACCACAAAGACATAGATGAAACCTGCGGGCATAATGACGTGCCGGCCAACGTCAAACCAGGTGGCATAGCGTCCTGCCTCGTAGCTCTGGCCAAAAGCCGCAAACAGGCTTTGGGCTCCGTTGCCTACGGTCGTAACTGCAGCCAGGCCGAAGTATTTGTCCGGGATGCCCACGAGGGGGCCGACCAGGGGCAGAATCAGCATGGCTATGATCCCGAAAAGAATCACGCAGGCTGAAGCCCCGACGACCTGTCCACCCTTGGCCTTGATCAGTGGCATGAGGATGACCCCGGCATGGGGGTCTCCCGTGGAGAGTCCGCCGGCAATGATGGACGTCTGACGATCATCGAGCTTGAGTAGTCTGCCGGTGTACAACGTGACCGTTGCGGTGATGAACATGGCGGCCACGCAGATTAGGATGGGCATGAAACCCAGTTTGGAGGCATGACCGATCATGAAGTGGGGGGCCAGCATGATGATGCCCAGGGGCATCATCAGATGGATATAGGAAAGACCACGTTTCCAGGCGTTGGGGACCCCGAAAAGATTGCCGATAATAAGGCCCATCAATAACGGATTCCAGACGAAGTTGGCATTCATAATCTGGAAGAAGGACTGGTGGTTAAGGGGGCCGATGACCCCATCCAGCCAGGCAAAGAGGTTTTGCAGAGTGAAAGGGTTGGGAACGCCGACCAGGTTGTTGCTGAAAATGGCAATGAAGAACATGGCCAGCAATCCTGGCAGAGCGGCTTTCAGACTGTACAGGGTACTAAAGATGGAGCTTCTGTTCATGTCGTATGTGGCGGTTGATATTGTATTCATTATCTGAGTCCTTTCTTATCTGCGGATGTGGGCGGAACCGCCGGTGTTGACTGCGCCGCTGATGCTTCCAGCCGGAGCGGATTGTCCGGTTCTCCAGGCTTCCCGGAAGGCCAGCCTGGGCAGCATGGATAGGCGCAGAAAACCTTCTGTGGTGCCGTTGATACCCAGCAGCACGTCCACATTGTTCCGTGGTCTGAATGCCAGATTGTCGGTCCTGCATGTTTTGCCGTGATGATGGCCTTCGATATGCCAGGCCATGATCATTTCCCCGTCAAAACTGTCGATGACAAGGGTAAATAGCGGTTGTCCTTGTGCATCTTTGGGGCCGTCATATGTTGGATGGTCCTTGTCCAGAACAATTGCCTGGGGGTTGTCCAGCAGCAGTTCGTTGAACTGATAGCAATGACCGCAGACATCAGGACGGACCATGAACCGTGGGTCATGTTTATACGGTGTATCCCGTTCTATATCTTCAATGCCGGTATAGGTGTAGAGTCGGGCTTTGCCTTGTTTGAAAGGCTTTTTAACGTCCATTTCCACCATCACGGAACCCAGACGCAGTTGCATGGTGCGGGCTGTTTCCATGTGCTGGGGCAACAGGGCGTTTGTATCGGCGTTGAGAGGACCTAAAACCTTGCTGGCCAGCACTGTCCCTGATGTATTGCTGATTTCCACGCGGACCGTTCCAAGCTGTGTATCCATGCCGGTGCAGCGCAGAATTTTATCACCGATATGAGCGGTATCGCCGGTTCCCAGCAGGACGCCTTGGGGGTTGTTCAGGGTGTAACTGATGGCATTGATGGATGGGGTGGCAAATTCTTTGATCCGTACATAGTTGGAGCCCACATAGTCCGGCACGATAAAGGTGGAACCTTCGGCAAAAATTTCGGGCATGTAGTAGCGATTGTACGGGTCCTTCTGATCAAAGCCCTGGGCAATAAAGAAATGTGAGCCCCAGCGGTTGCCGGAATATTTCATCAGGCTCAGGGAAGCCACCGGGCGGTCATCCAGATAGGTCATCCCCGTGTAGCGCAGTGCCTTGTTGCGCACGCCCAGGAGCTGATCCTGCCAGTACATGAGGTTGGTGTCGCCCATGGGCTGATTCTTCCAGAAATCCAGGTTCAGATTCTTGAGTACATACGTGCCGGACGTGAACGTGGTCAGATAGGCCTTTTCCCCGAGCATAAAAAAAGGTTCTGCAGCCAGAGAGCGGATGTTTCGGGCGTTTCTGGTGGTGTAGCACAGGCCCGCAGGAGGGATGACGATGCGGCCATGTTTGTAATCAACATAGCTGCCCCGGATGACCACTGCTTCCGCCGAAAGAAGCTTTTCATGATTGCGGTTGCGGAATATTTTCCGGTCCAGGCCTTTAAAGCGGGCCACCAGCGGTGCGGTGTGGTCCGGTTCATAAAATTCACTACTGGAAACCACCTTCGGATACGAGGTAAAGTGCGACTCTTCGGTGATGGTCCCCAGTGAGGAATCCGCCAGACGTTGCAGGAAGCTGCGTTCAATCATGGGTTCCAGTACCGGAGAAGAACCCAGGAAAAAGTCCAGGTTTTCTTTGCCTTCTTTGGCCCACATGACCATATTATCCGTCCGCATGGCGTAATAGTCCCGCACATACAGGTTGTGCACGGTCTTTTTGTTGAACCCGTTAGCCACAATTTTGAAGGCCGGGCGGTTCAAGATTTCTGAATATTTCACCGGGCCTTTGTAGGTGTCATGGGCATTATCGAGGGTGATGGTAGTGTTGTTTTCGAGGAGCAGACGCTGCAGCATTCCTGTTTGGGGGTTTGCTTCCAGAACGACATTATAGCGTTTGTCCAGGGGCCAGGGCTGATTGTTTTGTACGGTGATCAGATTTCGGTAGATAACAAAGGACAGATTCCCGCTGCCGAAACCATGGGCCTTGCCCGTGGACCATGGGATGAAATCGGAATTTTTTAGAAAGGTCGGGTCAATGACGATTTCCACCCGCATGTCTTCCCCTGGTACATCCAGGGCATATTTTCCTTTTTCATCGTTCCGGTTTTTATAATTCTGGGCCGTAGCTGGTTGGATCAGTTTTTCTGCCAGAATCTTGCTGCCGGTAAGATTGGTGACCTTGACCAGAAAGCCATCCGGCTGGCGATAGGCGTAAATGCGCTTATTCATATACAGGCGGTAATCTTCCTGGCGGACTTCCAGCGTCACCGGTCGTTCCATGGCAAATGTGGCGCTGGTGACTACGGGGAATGCAATGGAACTGAAGGTGGCCGTGTCGAAGCCAATGTCTTTGGCCACGTACCTGCTCGCCCCGAGATAATAGGTCTTGTCCATATAAAACTGGAGCAGTTGAGGGTTCAGACCTTTATTGAGTTCCAGTGTACGGGTATCTTCACGGTCTCCGAATTTGGAAGCTATGGGGAATTCCAGCGGCCAGCCCCCTGAAGGGGATATGACGGCAAATTCACCGTAAGGCTTTTGGTAATGGTCTGTGGAGTAATCGAACCAGAGGCGATACCCGGTTTTCCCAAGCTCTTGGCGTTCTCCTTTTGTAATGGAAATGTCTTTGAAAACGTTTTTGTCCGTATTCAGGTCCACTAGATACGCCTGTTCTCCCAGGAGCAGGAAGGGGTCGCGCATGAGAGGTCGGGCATCACCGGAGGTTTCGGAAATATAGAACAGACCGCCGGGATTGATCGTGGCCTGGCCGTCTTTGATTTCGCTCTGGCGCAGCACGATGGCCTCGGAAAGGTGTTTTGCTTGTCCGTCCCGGTTTTTGAAGACCTTGTTTCGTAATCCCGCTAAATGCGGCAGAAAGGTCATGTCGTTAGCCGGGGAAAGCCCATGCGGGTCAATTCCCGCGCAGATCCCGTTCGGTGTGAAGCCCACGATAAAGATCAGGGCCAGGACCAAAGATGTTAGTGTGTTTTTCATGTGTTGTTCTTCCTGCTGAAGTCAGAATTTATAAAAAGTCTATCCTGAACAAACAAAAAATATGCCAAGGCGTTATTTGTTTTTTAACTATCTGAATTTAAAATATTATTTTTGTATATACAAGGGCTCATGCCTTAGAGATTGCTGTAGGTGTGTGAGTATCCGCACATCTTTTATCCCCGGAGTGCGGGACTCCGGATACCTTTTTGGGTTCAGCTGCATTTCACATGCGTCTTCATGCCCATGCTGTCGTTTTCATCTGTACCCGCGGGGAAGATACCTGATCTAGGGATACCTCCTCATTCCTCATCCCGTCTTGGCCGC
>JAQVZR010000244.1 GCA_028708105.1 Desulfoplanes sp.
TTCCGCTTTGGATTCGCCTACGCTGAGGCCGCCTAGGGCGTAGCCTTCAAAAGGGATGCTCATGATTTCTGCAGCACTCTGGGTGCGCAGATCTTTGAAAAAACCGCCCTGAACAATACCGAACATAAGCTGGTTGCCAGTTTCTCCATGGCTATAGGCCTCGCGACAACGTTTGGCCCATGCGGTCGTTGTTTTGAGAGATTTTTGTGTGTAGGCACGATCGGCCCCGTAGGGAACACATTCGTCCAAAACCATCATAATGTCCGACCCCAGATTTTTCTGGATGGAAATAACCTTTTCCGGAGTGAACATGTGTTTTGAGCCGTCAATATGCGAGGCGAACTCGACCCCTTCGTCGGTAATTTTCCGCAGGGCCGAAAGACTGAATACCTGGAACCCACCGCTGTCCGTGAGAATAGGTTTGTCCCAACGCATGAATCGGTGCAGGCCGCCACGTCGGGCAATCATTTCATCGCCGGGACGCAGATACAGGTGATAGGTGTTCCCTAATATGATCTGTGCACCCAATCCGTGCAGATCATTGGGGTCAAGGCTTTTGACCGAGCCCTGGGTGCCTACGGGCATAAAGATAGGGGTCTGGATGCTGCCATGCGGGGTGCTCAGGGTTGCCGCCCTGGCCCGACCATCGGTTTTTTCAAGTGTGAACAGAGGATTCATGATGCTCCATTAATGCGCAAAAACGCTGCAAAAGAAACGGCCACCAGACTCGGTGGTCGAAAAATATCCCACAAAGATCAGCACGACCTACGCAATCCTGGAACGCTCTTCAACCCCTTCCTGACCGAAAAAAAGGACTGTATGCGCTGAAATTCATGCGTTCATAGGCTCCAGCGAGTATATGATTATTCCGGGAGTAACACCGTGGTACCATTGTATTCGTCATAATGATTTTACGATCGGGGGAGGACTCTATGCGCAAAATCATTATGACGGTGATTTTCTCTCGTGGAGGCAGAGCATACTAAAGGTGCCTTGGGCAGAATTTTTTTGGGAAGTGTTGGCAAATGTGTTCTGCACAAGGCCTTGCTGTTTGGTGATATTTTTCTTCGTCGGAAGCTCTTCAAAAGATGTCAATGGCTCAGCGTGTCCGGCATATGCTCTGGACAATCAGCTTAAACGCCATTTGATGATCGCAAAATTTCCCAGGCTTCTTCAGCCGTTTCCACATAGCAAAAAAGTTTAAGATCTTTTTCGGAAATGGTACCCGCTTCCACAAGGGCCTCGAAATTGATAACCTTGTCCCAGAATTCTTTGCCAAAGAGAAGCACGGGGAAAGGTTTAATTTTCCCGGTCTGGATCAGAGTTAGACTTTCAAAGAGTTCATCCATGGTGCCAAATCCTCCGGGAAAAGCCACCATACCTTTGGCGCGGATCAGAAAATGCATTTTTCTGACGGCAAAATAATGGAACTGGAAAGAGAGTTCCGGAGTAATATACTCATTGGGACGTTGTTCAAAGGGCAATACAATATTCAGACCGATATTTTTTGCTCCGACGTCATGGGCCCCTCGGTTGGCTGCACCCATGATTCCGGCCCCTCCCCCGGTAATGACCACGAGACTGTTATCATCGGTATTTTGCGAGATAAGCTGGCCCAGCTTTCGTGATTCGTTGTAATAATGGGAATATTTGAGTGCGTTTTTGGCACGGCGTAATTGGGTCTGGTACTCGACGGATTCCGGATGCTCACAACACGTTGTTTCAAGGCGGGCAACGTCCTGTTCGGCTTCTGCGGGCTCCTTGAGTCTGGCGCTTCCGAAGACAACAATGGTCGATTTGATATTGTTTTCCTGGAGCAGAATCTCGGGTTTCATGAGCTCAAGCTGCAAGCGCACGGGCCTGAGCTCCTCGCGCAGGAGAAATTCATTATCTTGGAAAGCCAGCTTATAGGAAGGAGAGGTACACTGCGGAGAATCCCCATGGAGGCCGGCTGATTGGGCGTCTTCGTGTGCTGAAGGAAAATGACTTTTACGGGTGGAATTGTTCATGAATAGTCCTTGGTAGGAATGGTTTGGATGTATGCAGATTAAAAAAGAATATGGAGACCGGCGTAGAGGCCAGCTGAATTGAAACCCGGATTATTGATATGGGGTTTCCACAGTCCATGAGAGAGATGGACATACCGTCCCCCTAGAACAAATCGGGTTTGATGCCAGAGTGGAATGATGACCCCCACACCCGCCTGCGGGGCGGTGTTGGTTTCCATCCCCTCCGAAGGGATGTTCCTGTTGCATGACACGACGCCGATGCCTCCTTCCGTAAAGAATGTCAGATACCGACTATCCACAACATGCCAGCGCAGCAAGAAATTAATGATCACCCCGTCTGCCTGGGTACGGGAAGATGCGTCCTTGAGCTTGAAATGACAATGTCCGGCTTCTGTTTGCAAAAAGAGAGGGCCGTGAAGCTGGTAGCCGCAAGCGACGGCTTCACGGGTACTGTGCTCACTGCCTTTGGCTACTCCCCATTGATAGCCTCCGGTAATTTCGCAATATGTTATATGCTTTTTCGGAGTAGTATTCCCCAGACTTCGGGAAGCGGCAATGCCATTTGATTCAGGCGTGCACACCATCATCATTACAAAAACGAGTACAGGCAGGATATACCCTTTGGACATACGAATGTTTCCTGTTAAGATCCGTGACGGGGATCACTATATGAATTTAACCGGCCATAGGCAATGTATAGCTATTTTTCAAGATTAAAAAACGAACTGGATTAATGGCCACACCAGAATTACAACCAGATTTAATGGTTTTTTTGATAATGACAGAAATTGTTGTTGGACCGGTGCAGGCAAATCGGGTAGTTACGACAAGACGCATGAGACTGGTTTGAACGAAATTTGCGCAGGCCCGGGTGGCGCATCCGTTTCGGGTCACAAGAGGTTATAGAAACAGGTGGTATGATATGAACAGAGTACGATATTTGTTTTCCCTTATCAGGTCCAGGATCAGGATTATATCCAGTTTGTTTGTTCCCGGTTATCGTGATTTTGTCCGCAAGGAATCTGTGTCCAACAGCGTATTGTACGATGATGTGGTTGCCTGGCAAAAAAGGCAGATCAAATCCATGTCCTTTGAGGACAGCGTTCCCAGGAAAGAAGGCGGAGTGATCAACCTTAAAAAGATGCGTGCCATCCACAAAAAGACATTGCTTGAGGTCAAGCACAAGGAAAATGGGATGTGGATGGTTTCCGCGGATACCTTGCAACAGGGCAAAGGAATCAGCCTGGATCAGGCCATTGTGCTTATGCACAGGCTCCGGGATGCAGGTTTTCCCGATGATGCCCTGGGAGTGGTTTCTGTCCAGCTCGAACAGCAGCGACATTCATTTGCTATTATTCAGTTTGCCGAGAATGATTTCTGGATGCTGGATAATGGACAATTCAGTTCTATACCTGTTAAAGCAAGTACCTTGCTGGCCAAGCGTAAGGATATCATCTATTTGATCGGTTTTAATTTTTTTGATGTCTGGAATTATTGAAGCAGTAGAAAAGGCAGTTATAACCACAACAACATAATGGGCACTTAGCATGAGCATTACCGAAAACTACCAAAGAATCAGAGAAGAAATCCCGGATCATGTCACCATCGTTCTGGCCGCAAAGACCAGAACCCAGGAAGAAGTGGAAGAGGCCATAGCTGCCGGGGCCACCGATATCGGAGAAAACTATGTGCAGGAAGGCGAGACCATGCATGCCTTGCTTGGGGACCGTGCCTCCACGGTAACCTGGCATATGATCGGCGATCTGCAGACCAACAAAATCAATAAGACCCTGCCGGTCTTTGATATGATCCAGACCATTGATTCTTTGAAAAAAGCTGAGGCAGTGAGCCTACGTTCTGAGCGTATCGACAAGATCATGCCTGTGCTTATTGAGATCAATATAGGCAGCGAACGAACCAAATCAGGTGTTGCCCCACAGCTCGCCATTGTCGAATCCCTGGTTCGTGAAGCTGCCCATCTTCCGGGAATCACCATCTGCGGGCTAATGACCATGGGACCCCGGTTTGGCGATCCGGAAAAATCCCGTGAATATTTCAGAAAAACCAGAAAAATTTTTGAGACAATCCGGGAACAGCAGATTGATAATGTCATCATGAAACATCTGTCCATGGGGATGTCC
>JAQVZR010000245.1 GCA_028708105.1 Desulfoplanes sp.
GTCTCCGAAGAACTGCGTGGCAAGGTCAAGGCCGCCTGGATTGAGCCGGACGTTATGGGCTCGGATCATTGTCCCATTGGCCTGGAATTGGATGCCTGAGCCCAGATTTTTTTGTAGCTATGTACATATCACACAGACCATCTGGGACATAGACTATCTATGCCCTGGGGCTTTGTCATGACCTGTGGAAATAAGGGCTGCTCCATTGATCAAGATTCTTTTGTGTACCCCCGCGAACTATGTGGGAAGCTGCAGTTTCTTTATGCACGGTGAAATGAAGAAAAACTTTCATTGCCAGCATCGATAATCCTTTGAATTATACTTCTTTTTATGTACCATTCCCATCTGTCCTGACATTGTTTCCAAGCCGGAGGTGGTCATGGGAAAACGTTTGCTGCTTTTGGGTGGCGGTCACGCGCATATGACCGTGATGCACGATATCCCCGAATTTCTTTCCAGAGGGCATGACGTGACCGTTGTCGGGCCTTCCGCCTTTCATTATTATTCAGGCATGGGTCCGGGTATGCTTGGGGGGACCTATGATCCTGATGACATCCGTTTTTGTGTGCGCGATCAGGTTCAGGGCCGGGGGGGACGGTTTGTGACCGACCGTGCCCTGCGTATTGATGCCCACAAACAGATTGTGCACCTGGCGTCGGGAGAGAAACTGCTCTATGATGTCCTTTCTTGCAATACCGGGAGTTATGTGCCTTCTGCTGCCCTTGGCGAGCCAGGAGAAGATATTTTTTCGGTCAAACCCATTGAGAATCTGCTCAAAGGCCGGCAACGGGTCAAGGAACTTTTGCTGGTCAAGGATGCCCGCATAGGAGTTGTAGGGGGGGGGCCAGCCGGCCTTGAAGTTGCCGGAAATCTTTGGGGCCTGGCACAGCGCCTGGGTGCCCGGAAGCCGCAGATCCAGATATTTGCCGGAAAACATTTTTTGGGGTCACGACCGGAAAAAGTTCGTTCCCTGGCCCGAAAATCTCTGCGTAGCCGGGGAATTGAGATCATTGAACAGGGCTACGCCCGTAACGTGCGTTCGGGCTGTGTGGAACTGGAAGACGGATCTTCCTGGGACATGGATATCATTTTTATGGCCGTGGGGGTGAAACCTTCCTCCCTTTTTGCGGATTCCGGCCTGCCTGTAGGCAGGGACGGGGGGCTCTTGGTGACTGATAGACTCCACAGCGTGGATTACGCAAATATTTTTGGAGGCGGAGATTGCATCTCTTTTGCTCCCTATCCCCTAGACAAGGTCGGAGTGTATGCCGTGCGTGAAAACCCTGTTTTGAAGCACAATCTGATGGCCGCCCTTGAAGGGGGGGAGATGATCCCCTTTGACCCTGGCAAAGAGTACCTGCTCATTTTTAATTTGGGAAACGGCAAGGGGATTTTTTGGAAAAACGGATGGGTGTTCCATGGTGCCTGGGCCTTTTGGCTCAAGGATTATATTGATCGAAAATTCATGCGGCGCTTCAAGGCCTCATGAAGACCCTGTCCGTCATTATTCCTGTGTACCACGAAGGCCGGGGAATTAATCCTTTGGTTGAAGCCTTGTCCTCCCACCTTGAGGATGGTGATGAAATCATCATTGTGGACGGCGCACAAGGAATGGATACCCTGCGAGCCTTGCGCTTTCCCGAACCCCTGAGACTGGCATCCCCTGCCGGAAGGTCCGTGCAGATGAATCTGGGAGCCGAACATGCCCGCGGCGATATTTTTGTTTTTGTACACGCGGACACGAAGCTTCCTCCCCTGTGGCGGGAGTCGGTCCTGCAGGCGGCAGGTGGACATGCTTTCAAGGCCGGGGCTTTTGATCTTGTCATCGACAGCCCCTATTTCTGGTCCCGGGTGATGGAGAAGACCGCCAATCTGCGGACACATTATACTCGGGTTCCCTATGGGGATCAGGTCCTTTTTTTTGACAGCAGTTATTTTTGGTCCCTGGGCGGTTTTGCTCCTATTCCCATTATGGAGGATGTAGAACTTATGACCAGGATCAAAAAACAGGGCGACAGGATTGTTCTTCTCAATACTCGGGTACGCACATCGGCCAGACGCTGGGAAAAAGAAGGTGTGCTCAAGGGGATGCTCCGGAACTGGCTGCTGCGGTTGTTGTATCATTGCGGATGCAAGCTTGAAACCCTGGCTGGGATGTACAGGACGTATTGAGGAGAAAGTGCGCAGACGGGAGAAAAAACAGGGCGCAGACGGGAGGAGGCAGGGCGCAATATGCACTGCGCAGAAAATGCTATCGGTGCAGAGACATAGATTGGGAGTGGCGTCTTTTTTAGGGCGCGTTGGGTTGTACTCGGAGGGTTCTGATTAGAAAAATTTTATGCTTGTCGTAACTATTTTGCATTGAGATCCCCTTGGGAATGCAAGCTGTATTTCCTGGGAACGCCGACCGTCGGGTCGGCTTTTCGAGCACCGGGAAGACACGTTGCTCCCATTGGCTTTCAATTATTTTTTCCTCTTGTGTTGCCATCTCAGAAACGTATTGCCGAGCAGACGCTCGGCGTTCCCAGGACATTGGATTTCTTAAGCATGAACATATCCTCATCGCATTCTGAATCCCAGGACTGCGCCACCTGCTGTGTGCTTCTGTTTCTCCGTCTCCCTGAACTGGGCAAAGTCAAAACACGTCTGGCTCACGGGATTGGTCAGGTACATGCACTGGAGGTGTACCGATGCTTTATTCAGGATGAACTGGCCACGCTGGATGGATTGGGGGCGCATAGTCTTGTCTGTTTCACGCCGGAAGATGGCGGTGAGAAACTTGCTTCGTGGCTGGGGGCAGACCGTGCGTACCTTGCTCAGCAAGGTGGAGATCTGGGCGCGCGCATGGACGCTGCGTTCCGCGATGCCTTTGCCCGGGGCTTTGATCGGGTACTGCTTCTGGGGAGCGATATCCCGGATGTTCCTGGTCAGGTATTGGCGCGAGGTTTGTCTTTCCTCGAGTCCTTTGATGCCTGCCTGGCACCGTCGTTGGATGGGGGATATTATTGTATCGGATTTAGCAAGGCCGGGTATTGTCCGGCCGTTTTCCGCGGTATGGCCTGGAGTACGCCGCAGGTATGTACCCTTACGCAGGATATCCTAGCGCATAAAAAACGTTCGGTGTATATGCTGGACCCCTGGCAGGATGTGGATACCCAGGAAGATCTGGCTGCATTGTGCACGCGCATCGGGCCGGATGATGCTTCACAAACACGGAGCTATTTGCAAGGCGCAGGGCTTTGGGATGACCTTAGGGGGAAGCATATGAGATCCTGTCCATGAACCAATCCGAAAAAATCCGTATCTATCTCAAGCAATCCGGTTGGCTGGATCATCCCGGCCAGATTTCGTTTCTAGCTTCAGGGGAATATAATGAGAATTATCTGGTTGCGGCCGGGGCACAGCGTTTTGTTTTTCGTATCAACCATGGCAGCCAGCTGGGCCTAGAAGATCAGATGGGGTATGAATTCAACGTACTCAAGGCACTGGAAAACAGCGGGGTTACGCCCCGGCCCTTTGCCTGTGATCCAATGTCTGAAGCCTTTGGTGCCGGTGTGTTGCTCATGGAGTATGTACCCGGTGTCCCTTTGAAATATGAAACGGATATGGCCACTGCTGCCGAAATATTTGCCCGTATCCATACCCAGCCCTTGCAGTCCGGGCTCATCCGGCAGGCCGATCCCATAACAGCCATTGCCCAAGAATCATTGGGCCTTGTACATCGCTATGCCGATCATCCCAAAAAACGTGAAAAAGCGCGACTTTTGCAATACCATGGACAGATCCTGGACCTCGTGAACAGTCATGCGGGAATTTTTGACAACGAGCCGCTGTGTATTGTGAATACCGAAGTCAATTCGGGGAATTTTTGCATCAATGCCACCGTTCGTATCTTGTGGATTGGGAAAAGGCGGTTATTTCCTGCCGTTATCAGGATCTTGGGCATTTTTTGGTCCCGACCACGACGTTATGGAAAACCGACCATGTGTGTTCTTTGGCCGAGCAGCGGGAATTTTTAGCAGCTTATATGGCGTTTTCCGGTGTGGCTCTGGACAGGGCAGAAGTGCTCTTTAAGACGCAGCTTTTAATGAAGACCATCGCTCTCCGGGCCACGGCCGGGTGTGTTATGGC
>JAQVZR010000246.1 GCA_028708105.1 Desulfoplanes sp.
GTCGGATTGTCACCTATGTGTATCTGCCTGATGGCCGGCTGCTCAACAGGGTGCTGGTTGAAAACGGATATGCTTTTTGTTTCCCGCATGCAAAGGATGCTGCGGATTCATTACAGCAAGATTTTCTTAGGGCCCAGCAGCGGGCTATGAACGGTTTGCGAGGTATGTGGGCCAGGATTCTGCGTATACCCGCAGCCAATAAATCCTATATTGGCAACAGTAGTTCCAGAAGATTCCATGCCCTGAACTGTAGGTATGCCCGAAAAATCCGTCCCAAAAACCGGGTAGTATTTTCAACCCTGCGCCAGGCATTCTATGCAGGGTACGCTCCGTGTCGTACGTGTACCCCCTGGCCCAAAGACTGACTGTTGTTGTGTTGATGCCCTCCCCGTAACGTTGGCAACCCTTTTTGATATCCGTGGGTGCCTGCGCTGTTTCCCGGCGGCGCAGACGGAAAAACCGCGGGTTTTGATGCAACATATTCCAAGAGGTACCCCTTGAAGATCATCATAGTCGGAGCTGGTGAGGTCGGTTTTCATTGTGCCCGCAGGCTGGCCGCAGAGAGCAAGGAAGTTGTGGTCATTGATCGTGATCCCACTGTGCTCACCCGGCTGCAGGATGTCCTTGATATTCAGATCCTGGAGGGCTCGGGAAGTAATCCTGAGGTCTTAAAACAGGCCGGTCTCAAGGATGCGGATATCTTTCTGGCTGTGACCGACAGCGATGAAACCAATCTGACGGCGTGCACCTTTGCCAATATCCTTTCGCCGGGAATCACCAAGCTGGCCAGAATCAGGAATCAGGATATCTTAAACTACCAGGATGTCTTGAACCGGGAGCTGCATCTGGGAACAATTATCAATCCTGAGCTTGAGGTGGTCAAGACCATTGAAGGACTTTTGGGGACTCCCGGAGCCACGGATTTGAGCGAATTTGCCGGGGGGCGGATTAAATTGCTGGGGCTGTGGATCGGAGAGCAGAATGAAGTTGCCGGAATCGGTCTTATGGATCTGCGCCGGAAAACAGGTGATTTGCGGTTTATTGTGGCCGCCATTATCCGAGGGAACGACCTGATCATTCCTACGGGAACCGACCATCTTCGGGCGGGTGACCTGGTCCATTTTGTCTGTGAGGACAAGGATGTGCCCCGACTTTTGGGAGTTTTCGGTTCCGTTCGGGCCGGAGGGCGCAATGTGCTTATCGTGGGTGGGGGAAATATCGGTTTCACACTGGCCAATGCCCTGGAAAGCCGATCGGTGAATGTCAAACTTCTGGATATGAGCAATGAGCGCTGTGAATTTTTGGCGGAACATCTGGATAAGACCATTGTGCTCCATGGAGACGGCACGGACAAAGAGATCCTCGAGGAAGAGAATGTTCAGGATCTGGACGCCGTGATCACCGTGACCGGAAGCGAAGAAACCAATATCCTGGCCTCGCTGCTGGCCAAAAGTCTCGGGGTCGCCAAATGCATCACCCGGATCAATAAATCCGCGTATATGCCCCTTGTACGGGCCATAGGGTTGGAGCATATCGTCAGTCCCAGACTTTCTGCGGTCAACAGTCTGCTCAAGCACGTGCGTAAGGGGCAGGTCATTGCTTCCATATCCATCAAAGACGAGGCTGAGGCCTTAGAAGCCATTGCTCTGGACAAGTCCGCTTTGGTCGGCAAACCCATTAAAGACCTCCCCTTTCCCCGGGGGGCCATTGTTTTGGGGATCATGCGCGGGGATACGGTGATCATTCCCACAGGTGACGACATCATCCAGCCCGATGATCGAGTCATTCTGCTGGCAACCAGAAATACTATTTCTAAGGTTGAAAAGGCTCTTACTGTCACCTTGGAGCAGCTCTGATGCGTTGGGATCAAACCCTGTATCTCGTTGGAATGATTCTAGTATTTGAGGGGCTGTCCATGCTTTTCCCTCTGGGTTTCTCGTTCTATTATCAGGATAGCGGTTTCGTGCCCCTCATCTGCGGCATCAGCCTGACTCTGGCTGCGGGTATGGGCCTCGTTTTGAGCATGAAACCCCGGACGCAGAAGCCTATCAATCACCGTGAAGGTATAGCCGTAGTTGCTTTAGGCTGGGCAGCTCTTGGTTTTTTTGGGGCAATCCCTTTTTATGTGGGAGGGTTCCCTTCGTTTACTGATGCCGTTTTTGAATCATTTTCCGGATTTACCACCACCGGTGCTTCCATCCTTAGGAATATCGAGGCCGTACCTAAAGGGCTGCTTATGTGGCGCAGCCTGACCCATTGGTTGGGGGGTATGGGGATTATTGTTCTTTCCCTGGCCATATTGCCTTTTCTGGGCGTGGGCGGGATGCAACTGTACAAGGCCGAAGTACCGGGTCCCGTTCCGGATAAGCTCAGGCCCAAGATTAAAGACACCGCAGTGACCTTGTGGAAGGTGTATGTTCTGTTTACCCTTGCGGAAGTCCTGCTTCTCATGCTTGGGAACATGAATTTTTTCGATGCCCTGTGCCACTCCTTCGGAACCCTGGCTACAGGTGGGTTCTCCACCAAGAATACGTCCATCGCCTGGTATGATTCTGCCTATATCGACGGGGTGATCACCCTATTTATGTTTCTGGCCGGAATCAACTTTGCCTTGCATTATAATTTTTTGCGGGGAAAACCTCTGGCTTTGTACAAGGATGCTGAATTCCGGTTCTTTGCCCTGCTTTGCGGAGTGATGGTCTTGCTGTGTACCGTTATTAACTGGGGATCGGTGTATGCAGATTTGAGTACATCCTTGCGGTACAGTCTTTTTCAGGTCATTTCCATCATCACCACGACAGGATTCGGGACCTCGGATTACGAACGCTGGCTTCCGCTGCCCCAGCTTCTGCTGCTGTTTTCCATGTTTGTGGGTGGGTGTGCCGGTTCGACCAGCGGAGGAATCAAATGCATGCGGGTTATGCTGCTTTTCAAACAGGGATACAGGGAGCTGTTTAGGCTGATCCACCCCCGTGCGGTCCGGTCGGTCAAGATTGGGGAGCGGCTGGTCAAACCGGAAATCATGTGCGGAGTATGGGGCTTTTTTGACCTTTTTTTGGGGTTGTTTGTTGTTTCGACCCTCCTGTTGGCAGCAACCGGGGTGGATGTGCTGACCTCTTTCAGTGCCGTGGCGGCCTGTATTGGTAATATCGGCCCTGGACTGGGTAGTGTGGGGCCTACGGAAAATTTTGCCCATATTCCCGTGTTTGGCAAATGGGTTTTGACCATGTGCATGGTTCTTGGGCGGTTGGAAGTGTACACGGTGGTTGTTTTGTTCGTACCGGAGTTCTGGAAAAAATAGTTTTTGAGTGAAAACGCATTCATCTACTTCGTAAAGTGAATGCTTAGCGAGCCTGCGAAGTTCACAGACCTTTCTTTTATGGGGCAATTGTTGTGCTCGAAAGGGTCACCCGCAAGGTGAGCCCCTATGTATTATGCAATAAGGTCATGTTTTTGTGCGGACGACTTATTGAACGCTGATGGTATTGTATATTTTTGGAACAAAAGCGCAGTGAAAAAATAACGTTGAATAGAAGGAATGCAATGGAAGAGTGGATAGAAGTGGAACGGTTTGAGAGTATGGAAGATTCTTTGCAGGACGAGTTGCACCGTCTGGGGGAGATCGCCCTGGATCAGGCTTTGGAACCGGGCTCGGTCATTAAGGCCGTAGAAGATGAGAAGGGCTTTGCCATCCTTGTGCACCGGGTGTTTTATAAATGTTTCACCTGATGTGCACTGTCTGCAGTACAAATGACAATCCCCAGAGACGGTAGGGGCGACCGGCTGGTCGCCCTTCAGCAGTATGGATTGTCCCGCATCATGCCCTGTCCTGGACGGTTTGGGTCTGGGTCTGGGTAGCATTGGGGGATGTCTGTCTGTCCGTGAAATAGTGTGGAGTCACAAGGGAAAAGATGGAATACTGGAGTCCTGGTTATGAGTCTGTCGTTAGTGTCGATCATCATGCCGGTCTTTCTGCTTATGGGACTGGGCTATGTACTGAGACGTAAAATGATCGTCGGGGATGGATTCCTGCACGATGCCAATCGGCTTCTCTATCTGATCTGTCTTCCCTGTCTTCTGTTTGTCAAGATTGCCGCTGTTCCCCTGGCCGTGAGTTTCAATGCGCA
>JAQVZR010000247.1 GCA_028708105.1 Desulfoplanes sp.
CTGCCGGACATTGTTATTCATGAGGATATCGCGGTACGGACAGGGGGGAAGATCGCCTGGATGGTCCGGAAAAACAATCCGAAGCTCTTATCCAGCCTGAATACTTTTTTGAAATCGCACAAGCAGGGTACGCGACTGGGAAATATTTATTTTGAACGTTATTATTCACCCGCAAATCTGCTAAAAAATCCCAGTGACAGTGCATACTGGAACAAGCTGAAAAAGTACGAACCGGTCATAAAAAAATATGCGGCCCAATACGATTTTGACTGGCTGCTGATCCTGGCCATGGCCTTTCAGGAATCAGGCCTGGACAATAGCAAAAAAAGCTCTGCCGGTGCCGTTGGACTTATGCAGATCCGTCCAGCTACGGCCGAAGATAACAACATTGAAATCAAAAATATCCGCAAACCGCAAAATAATATACACGCAGGAGTCAAATATCTGGATTTTTTGCGTACGCAATATTTCAATACGCCATCCATCAGTCCTCGGGACCAGATCCGTTTTGCTCTGGCCAGCTATAATGCAGGCCCGGCAAAAATACGCAAGGCCCGACAAACGGCCAAAAAAATGGGCCTTGATCCCGACCGGTGGTTCCGTAACGTCGAAGTGGCTGTACTACAAACCATCGGCCGGGAAACAGTTCGTTATGTGAGTAATATCAACAAATATTACATTCTTTACACCACTATCCTTAGAGATAAGGATACGGATGAAGTATAGATGACCGTGGGCTTGGTATAGAGACAAGGCATGCCTTGTTTCTACCAATTCCACAGTCATTTTCTCTATCCAGAAACCCTCCCAGAACGAGGCCGGTGGCCACTATATGCCATACCCGAGGACAGCGTACTTACAGCAACTCATCAATATTATTTGACTTTTCAGATTCCTTTTCTTCTACAATAGACAGGACAACGTCACACAGCGCTACAAGGCCTACTTCGAACAACACCCGGAATAAGTGCACCATTCAACGTCAGAATCACTGCCCAGACATCCCCGAACACAGACCGGATGGACCAACTGCTTGGACGGTTTCCGATCGAATACAGCAAGGTTAACACATGACACGCAAAAGAAAACTCACACCTAAACAGCGAGCTGCAAAAAAAAAAAACGTCAGCAAGAATATATGTACATCTTTGTGCATGGCAAACAAAAACGGATTAAGCGTCCCGATCCCTTAATTGAAGGAATCCCTTCTGATGAATTCATTCGAAGAAATGCTGATCCTATCTGGTTGCATCACAATGAGATGTGGGAATACAATGAAGAAAATGGGGTTTATGATATCCCCTGCAGCGATAAAGATATTCCATTTTAAAGAATCAGCAATGCCAAGGAGATACATACTGACATCCTCAATTCAGGACGGCAATATCAGGAAAATGATCGTCATGGAGGGTGCGGTCTACAAAACGGAAACAGCGGGCCGTATCCATACAGTAGTCAAGGGAAGTGCAGACATCCATTGTATATTGTTATCATTGACAATATTCTTTCCATGGTCCAGATATCGGTACGTTACGGATTTCTGCCATGTTTTTGTGAGCGATCTGGCATACAATCCGTTCATCTGCCTCCCAGGAAACACATGCTGCGCACCCCTGAACACCCCCATATTCCAGCCAAATCCGGATATATTTTTGCACTCCTGGCCACCATTATCTGGTCCGGTAACTTCATCGTCGCCCGCGGATTAGCCGATGAATTTTCTCCGGTCCTGCTGGCTTTTTTCCGCTGGCTGACCGCGTCCATCGTTCTTTTGCCCTTCGGGCTTCCCGGTTTGATTCGTGAATGGAAAGAAATCAGGGCCAATCTTTTTCATTTGATTCTCTGTTCTTTTTTGGGCATTACCATATTCAATACCCTGATCTATATCGCAGGAAAACATACCACGGCCATGAACCTGTCGCTCATTGCGGTATTTTCCCCGGTGTTCATCATCCTGCTGGCCCGGGTATTCCTTCATGACCCGATCACCTTACGCCGCCTTGTCGGACTTCTCCTGGCCATAAGCGGAGTCATCGTTCTGACCACCCAGGGCGATATCTCCCTGCTGACAAACCTGCAGTTGAATATCGGCGATCTCTGGATGATCCTGGCCACGGCCATCTTTGCGGCCTATTCCATTCTGGTCCGGCGCAAGCCTCCGCACATAAGTCCTACAACTTATCTGACAGCCACCTTTTTCTTCGGCCTGCTCATGCTCGTTCCCTGGGCTGCGTGGGACTGGATGTGTACCCCGCCGTCCATGCCTTCAGCCCATGTCATCGGTTCCGTCCTTTTTGTAGGCATAGGCCCTGCTCTGATTTCCTACATGTGCTGGAACAAGGCCGTGGCCTCCATCGGCCCGGTTAAGTCCGGCATGGTCTATTATTCCCTGCCCCTGTTCAGCGGCCTGGAAGCCTGGCTATTTTTGGACGAAAACATCACCTGGATACATGGGCTGGCCGGAGTACTGATTATCCTCGGCATAAGCGTGGCCACAACCAGAAAATAACTGTTGCCTCAGATAACCTCCAACAACAGTGACCAAACCCAAAAGGGCACCCCGAAATCCGAGGTGCCCTTTTGGGACGACACGACCACCCTACGGATTCTGAAGATACAAAGGGCGACCAGCCGGTACGCCCCTACAAATCGCCCATATATATTTTGTCAGGCACCCATTCCTGATAGGCCTACCTATAAAGGTGCAGTTGGCTGTCCCTACAAAAATGTTTGGAACTAATGAAGTTACACCTATTCCTGCTATTCTTCCGCCAACTGCAACCGGGAAAAAAAGGGAAGGCAAATCACCATAACGCCGCCTAAGATGGTAAAGGCGTACGAAAATCCTGCATGATCGGCAACAAAAGCCAGCAACAACGGCATGAAACCACTACCGAAAATACCCCCGATGGTAACGCTGAGAGATACAGCCAGATCATTCATTTTGGGCGGGGCAATGGTTGAAAGGGCTGCAAATCCAGCCGGAAAAAAGCAAACTACAAAAACAGGCTGGATAAAAAGCATACTTACGACCCAGGCATGAGATCCCCATCCCAGAGCAATAGTCGTCAGTCCGGCACAGCTCACGAACATGATCAATGCGGTTTTGATCCCCAGACGATCGGTCAGCCATCCGGCCCCGACCAGCGTAATCAGCCCCAGCACACGGCTCATGGACAGAAGAAAATTGGCGTCTTCCCTGGAAAAGGAAAAATCATGCACCAGGTATAACGGAAGCAGATTATAGACCCCGATTTCCATGGCAATGGAAAGTCCGAAGCCCGTGGTTAGAATCCAAAAAGCCGGTTTCTGCACCAGGGTACGGATATTTTTGAGATGCGGTGGCTGCCCGGAAAATTTTCCGGCCCGGCCACGTATGAGATACGCCAATCCGACAAGCATGCATGTTCCTGAAAGCCCGTAAAAAACCGTACGCCAGGTTCCCCCAAGACCAAAAATACCCTCTACAAGCAGGGGGGCAGCCAAAAAGGCCACGCTCGGGGCTGTTTCATGCAGTGCAAAGGCCTTGCCCCAATGCTGCACTGGGACCACTTCGGTAATACTGGCCGCACCTGAACCCAGATACAACCCACCGCCGATACCTATCAGAAACAGTCCAACGCACAGCCAGCCAAAACAGGAAGATGCGCCTGTCAGCCCCAGCGCCACCCCCAGCGTCAGCAGAGAAAGGACAATGGTCTTGTGATGGGTCAACCGTGCGGAAATAAATCCCGAGAAAAAAAGGGCCACACTATATCCGGCTGATGTGGACAAAAAAAGCCAGCCCGTCAGAGAAATGGACAAGGCAAAGGTCTGCTGTACCGGAACGATAAGCGGACTAAGAATAATCCTGGAAAAAAAATTGATCCAGAAAATGCCGGTTAAAGCAAACAGGGGAAAAAGGATCTGCCTTTTTCCCCCTGAAGCTGATGATAGTTCCAAAATTACATTCCTTGAGTACTCGTTGCGTGACGGGTTAAGCCATCAACATTGCACCACGCTCAATGCCAACCCGCCCAGGGATGTTTCTTTGTATTTTGCGCACATGTCTCTGCCCGTTTCAGCCATGGCACGGATTGTCAGATCCAGACCCACCTTGTGATTACCGGGAAT
>JAQVZR010000248.1 GCA_028708105.1 Desulfoplanes sp.
GGATGGATGTCAGGTTGGGCATCATACCCGGAATTTGGTTCAGTCTGTTGCCCCGGTGCTTGCTCTGGGGCAAGGCGTTGATGAGTCCTTTTGTATAGGGATGCTGGGGGTTGCTGATGATGTCATCGGTCAGCCCTTTTTCTACAATTCTGCCCGCATACATAACAGCCACTTTCTGGGTCACCTGAGAGACGACGCCAAGGTCGTGAGTAATGAGGATAAGCCCCATTTTTTTTGTGGCACACAGTTCCAGAAGCAGATCCATGATTTCAGCCTGAATGGTCACATCCAGGGCCGTTGTGGGCTCGTCGGCAATGATCAGGCTGGGGTTGGTCAGCAGTGCAATGGCAATGACAATGCGTTGGCGCATCCCTCCGGACATTTCGTGGGGATACTGGGTCAGACGTTTTTTCGGAGATGGGATATAGACATTGCTCAGTTTTTCAACGGCAATGGTCTCGGCCTCTTTGTGGGACATTTTTTTGTGGGCCAGGATGGTTTCTACCATCTGGGTGCCAATGGTCAGCACGGGATTTAGGGTCATCATGGGGTCCTGGAAAATCATGCTGATGCGATTCCCGCGCAGGTCACGCATCTGTTCCAGAGGATAATGACTGATTTCTTCTCCCTCAAAAAAAATTTCACCGGAATCGATGAATCCCGGTTGGCTGATCAGATTGATGATGGAAAATCCGGCCACGGATTTACCCGCTCCGGATTCCCCCACGAGTCCCATACGTTCGCCACGGTCCAGGGAGAAACAGATATCATTTAAAGCGGTCAGATTCCCGGCACGCAGTGCGAATTTGACCACAAGATTTTTGACTTCAAGAAGTTTGGTCATGGGTTGGTTTTAGGATTTAGGTTTTAAGGGTTAGGTTTTAAGGGTTAGGTTTTAGGATAAAAGATAGTAACGATTCAGCGTAATTCTAGACCATCATCCTGTGTGCAGCGATGCCTTTCGTAGGGGCGCGACCTTGCGGCCGCCCGATGGCATGGCGAAACGGCTTGTTCATATGCATCTCCGTGCTCGAAAAGGGCACCCGCAAGGGGTGCCCCTACATGCATGGCGATATGCTTTATGGTGTATTAAAAGAACAATGTGCTGAATAGTTACGGAATATTTTTATATCCTACATCTGTCGAGTCCTGAAAAAAAGTTGTCACTTTGCGAACGGTGTATATTACTTGCCGACATCTCCGCAAAGACTTCCGTCCCTGGACTACGGACATCGGATTCCTATGAATCTCGTCTCCCGTTCTTGATCCTAAAACGTAATACCTAACACCGCCCTTTCTCCTTCCTATCCTTTATACAACTTCGGATTAAGCACGTCCCTAAGCCAGTCGCCTAAAAGATTAATAACCAGAATCAGCAGGACCAGCAGAAATCCCGGGAACAGGGTGATCCACCAGGAACCGGAAAAAATGTATTCGAATCCTGAATTGATCAGCGATCCCAGGGATGGTTTGGTCACCGGCATGCCCAGACCCAAAAAGGAGAGGGCCGCTTCACTCATCACAGCATTGGCTACTTGAACTGTGGAAATGACCAGAATGGGAGACAGGCTATTGGGCAGGATATGCCGCCACATGATCCGTTGGGGAGAAAAGCCGATCACTCGGGCTGCTTCAACGTACTCCTTCTTTTTTTCCGCCAGAACCGAAGCCCGGACGGTTCGGGCATACTGCGGCCATTCGGCCAGACCAATGACCACAATGAGGAAGGGCACGGCCATTTCCTCAAATCTGGCCACACCAAAGGCGGTTTGGAAAATGGCACTTAAAAAGATGGCCACCATCATGGTGGAAAAGGAGAGCTGTACGTCGGCCAGTCGCATCAGAAACGATTCTATCTTGTTGCCACAATACCCAGCCAGCAGCCCCAGAACAATTCCCAGAAACGCCTGCATGCATACAGCGCCGATACCGATAAGAATGGATATGCGCATACCGTAAAGCATGGTACTGAAAAGATCCCGGCCCTGGTTGTCAGTCCCCAGAATATAGTTTGCATTGCCGCCGTCAAGCCAGACCGGTGGCGTTTCTGCATCCATGATATCTATGGTTGTTGTGTCGTAGGGATTGTGAGGGGCAAATACCGGGGCTCCGAGACCCATAATCAATAATACAAGAAGAATGACAAGGCTGGCAATGGCCATTCTGTCATGGAGAAAACTGTATAAAAAATATGAGTCTTTAAATTTTTTGAGGCGTCCCATTTATGTTCTTCCTGTGATTCTGACCATGGGATTGACCAGGCCGTAGATGATATCAATAACCGTGTTCACACAGACAAAGATGGCTCCCACAAAAATAAGATAGGCGACAAGGAGCGAGGTGTCTGAACGCTCAACGGCCTCCAGAAACATAAAGCCCATGCCCTGCCACTGGAAAACTGTTTCGGTGAGGATGGTGAATGCGATCATCGTTCCCAGCTGTACACCACCTACTGTTATAACCGGCAGGAGGGTGTTTTTGAATGCGTGTATGAACCAGATCCGCCATCGGGGAAGTCCTTTGGCCCAGGCAAACTTGATATAATCTGTTTGCAGGACTTCCATCATTTCTGATCTGATCAGCCGGATGAATAGAGGAAGCATGATGGACGAAAGGGAAATGGTCGGCAGAATGAGATGTTTGAGACCGTCTAAGGTCAGCAGGCCCGTTTCCCACCCTCCTATGGTGACCGTTTCGCCTCGGCCGTAGGAAGGCAATACCCCTAGTTTGATGGAGAAAATATAGACAAGCAGAATGGCGGTTAAGAATACTGGAAAAGAGACACCAACAATACTCCCGCTCAGGGCGAATCGGGAAAAGAGCCGTTTGGGGTAGATGGCCGCATACACCCCGATGGGAACTGAGAGCAGTATAATCAGAATCGCGCTACAAAAGACCAGTTCCAGGGTCGCTGGGGCTTTGGTGAGGATGACTTCCATGGCCGGTTTTTTGTAAAAATAGGACTGTCCGATGTTTCCTTTGACTGCATTTTTAAGAAAACGGACATACTGGATCATAAAGGGATCGTTGAGTCCCAGCTGGGTGCGCAGGGCGTCGCGTTCGGCTTTGGAAACGGAGATGCCGGTTAACTGCCTGATTGGATCGCCTACGTTCTGTTTGATGGCAAAGCCGATCACGCTGATAATGAGCATGACCACAATGGCTTGAAGAATTCGTCGAACAATAAAGGCAAACATGATTGACTGGGGTTCGTGGTTGTTTACAAAAAGTGCTGGATACAGGAGTTCGCAGTGTTCAGGTGGCAGTGCGCAGGGAAAACACGGAGCATGTTTTCTGCGGGTTGATAACGTAATATCTGTGCCGCTGGCCGGAAATTTTGGAGCTTATGTCCGTGTTCGGTTGCGCTACCGCTTTGTTAACAAGGGAGTGGACCACAAGAGTGTAGTCCGCTCCCTTGCTTGTGGATGTTATTGAGCGACCAGGTCTCCGAAGTAAGGGAAGTTCTGGATGTTAACAATGGTTTCAATCATCAGGTTGCTTTTGGAAGCCCATGACAGATTTTCCCAGTGCATGGGGATGTACGCTGCATCGTCGTAGGTGATCTGTTCAACTTCCTGGAGCATTGCACTACGTTTTGTAAGATCGGTTTCGGTCATAGCCTCCATGATCAACTCGTCAACTTTGGGATTGCAGTAGTTGCCGCTGTTATACTGACCATATCCGGTTTCCTTGTTGGGACACATGAGAAGGAATTCTGTGTAGTTGGAAGAATCTTCGGTGTCCGGATGCCAGCCGATCATCTGAATATCGCCTGCCTGGGCGTCGTACTGATCCCAGTACTGGGCCTTGGGCATGGTTTTCAGGTTAACTTTGATCCCGATTTTGGAAAGCATGGCCGCAACGGATTGGGCAATCTGCTCGTCTTTGACGTAGCGGTTGTTGGGAGCGATCATGGAGCAGGAAAATCCATCGGGATATCCGGCTTCTTTCATGAGTTGTTTGGCTTTTTCCAGGTCAAAGCGGGGAGTCAGGCTGGCTTTGTATCCGGCAAATCCTTCAGGTGCCTGCTGTGCTGCTGCACTTGCTGTTCCCTTCATGATTTTATCGACGAT
>JAQVZR010000249.1 GCA_028708105.1 Desulfoplanes sp.
CTTTGAAAATCGGGACCTGATCCTCATCTATCCTGACGAACGCACAGTGGCTGCCCTTGCTCCCCATGTCGCCTTCATGCCTGTGGGGCGCTACGAATGTATCATTGCCACGGCTCCCGGAACCAGCGCCGACTTTGTCTCCCGGGTATTTTGCCACGGAGCCAGCGTTGCCGAAGACCCGGTCACCGGATCAGCCCACTGCTCTTTGATTCCTTACTGGGCCAAGAAACATAATCGCACCGTTCTCCACGCGCACCAGATCTCGGCCAGGGGCGGAGAAATTGACTGCGTCTATCGCGGTAACCGCGTTACCATGCGGGGCCAGGCGGTCACCTTCATGCAGGGAATGTTCGAACTCCCGCAGGAATGTATGCTCTGAAAAAACAGCTGGATGTCGCGGACCATGCGCCAGAAAAACACGCGATTGTATCACCGTGCGGCATGTATGAATAAATACGGCTACTCTCCCCCAAAATAATCTCTGGAGCACACACAAAAGGGAATATACTACAGATATCAAGATGGTACATGCTGAATTATATGATTATTCCGATTCATTCTAGATCATTGGAGACCCCAGCATCCCCAGCCTCTTCTCTTGGTAATTCAGCTATAAAAAATACTTGCATCACATACTCGTATCGACTAGACGGCTTCTATCCGATTGGGGTGTCCTCTTTGAGGACTGAGATCATACCCATTGAACCTGATGCAGTTCGAACTGCCGTAGGAAATTCGGAGAGCCGCCATGCAAGGCTGTTCACTCCAGCCTATCTTCCATAGCCTCTTTCAGTCTTTTCCCGGTCTTTGTATTTTCCCTCAGTTTGTTCAGCAATCCAGTGTTCCCATGGTGTGATTTCTTTACACGTCGTTGTGCCCAAAACGGGTCCACCCACGACAGACACACATAATACTACAGGAGATGCTGCATGCAAATTGATGAACGTATGATAACCGAAGCCATCATAACGGAATTTCACAACAAATTCATGGACAGTCTGGATCTGGATGTCGCCATTGTAGGGGCCGGCCCCTCTGGACTGACCGCAGCTTACAGACTCGCCCGGGCCGGGCGCAAAGTGGCCCTGTTCGAACGCAAGCTCAGCTTAGGCGGCGGCATGTGGGGAGGCGGCATGAATTATAATATCATTGCCGTTCAGGAATCAGGAAAGACGATCCTTGAAGAAATGGGCATTCCCTGCAAAGCATACAGGGATGGATATTTCACCGCGGACGCCGTGGTCGCCACCACCACCCTGGCCTCCAAAGCAGCCCTGGCCGGAGTCCGCTTTTTTAACTGCATGACTGTGGAAGACGTGGCCGTCAGGGGAGAAGGAGACCAGCAGCGGGTGACAGGCATCGTCATCAATTCCTCACCCATTGAAATGTCCGGTCTTCATGTGGACCCCTTGGTACTCAACTGCAAATACCTCATCGAGGCCACAGGACATCCCACGGAAGTGCTGAAAACCCTGGTCCGCAAAAATGCCATCAAGTTGAATACCCCTTCGGGCGGCATTGAAGGAGAACGTTCCATGTGGGCGGACAAGGCTGAGTCAACCACCGTCGACAATACCCGGGAAGTATTCCCCGGCGTGTACGTCACCGGCATGGCCGCCAACGCCGCCTACGGGGCGCACCGTATGGGCCCCATTTTCGGGGGCATGCTCCTGTCCGGCTGCAAAGTTGCAGACATCATCGACAAGGCCCTGGATTAGGGGCGCAGCAGCTCCCCTTGGAGCAAACCCCCATCATCTTTTTTACACGGAGTACTCGTCATCATGTCCAATGAAATATTGTGGGTCGGATTTGCCCTCCTGGACCTTGTTGCGGTCCTCATGGTTTTCCGGTTTTTTGGAAAAGCTGGCCTGCTGGCCATGATCGTCTTCAGCCTTCTGACCTGCAATATTCAGGTGATAAAAACGGTGCATCTCTTCGGGATCACCACCACCCTCGGCAATGTGCTCTATGCCAGCGTCTTTCTGACCACAGACATCCTGAGTGAATTTTATGGGAAAAAAGCGGCCAAACAAGGCGTGCTCATGGGATTTGTGGCCCTGGTCCTGGCGACCGTCTATATGCAGATCGCTCTGTGTTTCACCCCGGCGGTCGACGACTTTGCCCAGCCCCACCTCCAGGCCATCTTCGGCTTCATGCCCCGCATCGCATTGGGCAGTATGGCCGCGTATCTCGTTTCCCAGTGGTACGATGTCTGGGCCTTCCATTTCCTGAAAGCCAGGACCAAGGGCAGACATCTCTGGCTCAGGAACAACGGCTCAACCCTGGTCAGCCAGGCTCTGGACACCATGGTCTTCTGCACCATCGCCTTCTGGGGCGTGTTTGAAACCTCCATCTGGGTCCAGATCCTTGTATCCACCTATCTCATGAAGATGATCATGGGCATCATGGACACTCCGTTCATCTACCTGGCCCGGCATATCTATAAAGGGCATGCCAAACTTGAGGAACAGACCGTCTGATCCACCAAAGCACAAAATATACACTAGAAAATCCCGTCCGGACTACAATCCGGGCGGGATTTTTATTTTTTCAGGCACAACCCAACCAAGGTTGGCTTCAGGCAATGAGACTGAAAAGCATCCGACCTGTCCCTTTGTTCAATTCTGGCACCTCTCAAAACACAAAGAAACTTACCGGACAGCGGCTTTCTTCACCCCGTTCCCCCGCAATGCAAACCGCTGCCAGTTAGAGAACTGATACACAGCGAGCATGGCCAGAGCCTGGACGAGCATGGAGCAGAACATAGCGATCCAGATTCCCTCAGCATTTTTGTACACCACGTGTCCCAGTATCCAGGCCAGGGGCAACCGGACGACCCAGGCGGCCGTGCCCACAACAGCCATTTGATATAAGGTGGCTCCAGCCCCGGTCAATGCGCCACCAAGGACCATCGTCACCACAACACAGGGAAGTGCAGCCAGATTATAGTAGAGATAGTTGACTGCGATAGCATGCACGGCCGGGTCCGGGGCCACAAAAGCTGCGATTTCGTCCAGCCAGGGCCAGGCTGCTAAGGTCACCACGCTGACAACCCCCATGCCCAGCACGAGAATCCGGTAACCGAGCCGCTTGGCCTCTTTGGGATTTTTAGCCCCCAGATAATGACCCACCAGAATCGCCGCCGTGAAATTAAAGGCAAAGGCAGGGAGATAAAACAGAGATTCCACACGCAGTCCGGCACTCATCCCGGCCAGGGCGATAACCTTTCCTGCAGGCAAAGACGCTGTGATGGAAAAAAGAAGCAGATAGGCGGAATGCCAGACAATCTGCATGAGTCCTGCGGGCCAGGCCACTTTGAACAGATACGGCAAAGCGCAGCGCACCCAGCGCCAGGGGGCAAAACTTTTAAGGGCCAGGGCACCCGAACGCTGGAGCACCAGGAGATTAAACACCGCGCCCATGAACACGGAAAAAAACGTGGCCCAGGCAAGCCCCTTATAGCCGAAAGCGGGCAGGCCGAAATACCCCAGGCCGAACCCGAGATCTCCCAGAGTATTCACCGCAGTCACCAGCACAATGGAATACAGAGGGCAGAGGACCTGTTTTCTGGCTCTGAACACGGCGTTGCTGATGATAAAAAGATAATAGGCTGGCAGAATAAACAAATAGACATTGAATAGATACCGGGCCACCTCCTGCACTTCTTCAGGAATCTGGAGCACGGCAAAAAGCAGGGGTCTGGCCAGCAGTCCACCGATAAACAGAAGCAATCCAAGAATGACGCCCAGTTCCAGCCCCAAGCCCACATACCGCTGCACACGCCGGAACAGCCCGGCACCGGCAGACTGACTGATGGCGGCCACACTCCCGTTGGCAAAGGCAATGGCCACCACCAGGAAAAAAAACTGGGCCTGGGTGATGATGCCCATGCACGCCTGGACATTGCGCCCCAGACGTCCGGCCACCCAGACATCCACGAATCCGATGTCGAAATGAAAAAACATCATCACTACCTGGGGCCTGGCCAGACGCCAGATAGTACGATAGGGTGAACGGGTTATGCTTGTATCTTCAAGGGGAATAGACACG
>JAQVZR010000250.1 GCA_028708105.1 Desulfoplanes sp.
GCTCGATGCAGGAGGCCAGATAGGCGTCGTCCTTGTCTTTATCAAAAATGGTAATCATATTCCTGACCAGGGGATGATCGCCGTTGATCTCCATAACCTTCGTAGGAACGGAGGTACCTTTGTCTCCCCCGACCATACGCATGATCTTCTGCATTTGAGAACTCATATTCCCATCCGGACTGACCAGACAGGCCGGGCTGGTGGTTAGCCGTGTGGACAGGCGCACTTCCGTGACCTTGTCGCCCAGAACGTCCTTTATTTTTGCCAGCAGCTCTTTGAGGGTGGAGCTTTCATCGGAGGAAAGCTCTTCCACAGCATCTTTCTCATCTTTTTTCGTGTCCGAAAAATTCTGCAAAGCCTTCATATCTGCATTTTCAGCTGCCTTGAGCTTGTATTTTTCAAACTCACCCACGGCCTCCAGAGCGAACTCGTCAATAGGTTCATAAAGATACAGAACTTCAATGCCTTTTTTATTAAAAATCTCAAAAAGAGGATTGAGCTCGATAGCTTCTCTGCTCTGCCCGGAGATGTAATAAATTTCCTTCTGCCCTTCTTTGGCCCGGGAGATGTAGTCGGCCAGGGAGGTCAGTTCGTCCTTGGTTTTATGGATGGAGGAATTAAAACGCAGCAAACCGGCAAAACGGTCCTTGTGGGCAAAATCCATGTATCCAATTTTAAAAATCTTGGAATGCTCTTTCCAGAACTGGGCATATTTTTCGGGATCATCCTTGGCCAGTTTTTCCAGAGCGGATAGGATCTGCTTGGTAACCGTGGACTTGATCTTGGAAATAATTCTATTTTCCTGGAGCGTTTCCCGGGAAATATTCAACGGCAGATCTTCGGTGTCCACAAGACCTTTCATGAATCCAAGATACTGGGGAAGCAGGTCGTTGTTTTCCTTCTGGATCAAAACCCGACGAACATACAGATCCAGACCATATTTGTCCCGCTCCTGGTTGAAGATATCGTGATTCTTTGCAGGCAGAAACATCAAGGCCTTGAACTGAACGGGGGCGTCCACAGAGACATGCAAGGTATCCAGAGGGGCTTCAGAATCATAGGTCAAAAACTTGTAGAACTCGTCATACTGCTCCTGCTTGATGGAAAACTTGGGTTCACGCCACAAAGCAGTTACAGAATTGACGGTCTCGTCCTTGATCTTGATAGGAAAGGAAACAAAATTAGAATGGGTCTTGATGATATGCTTGATGCGGTCTTCGCCGGCGAAATCCTTATACTCCTCTTTGAAATGGATTTCGATGTTCGTCCCACGGGACAGAGCTTCATCAAGGGTTTCAACATCATAGCTCCCCAGGCCATCAGAGGTCCAACGCACAGCGGGTTCGTCTGCAATATACGATTTTGATGTCACGATCACTTTATCGGCAACCATGAACACGGAATAAAACCCAACACCAAACCGTCCGATGATTTCACTGGCATCCTTGTTCTCAGTACTCTCCTTGGCCATGCTTTCCAGAAACTTTTCAGAACCGGAATTGGCAATGGTTCCCAGGTACTGAACAATTTCGTCCCGGCTCATGCCGATGCCCGTATCTTTCAGGGTCAGGGTACTGGCCTTTTCATCCCCTTCAATGGTGATCTCAAGGGGCAGATCGGCATCCTGAACAACCGTGCCTCTGCTGGTTTCAAAACGGAGTTTGTCCAGGGCGTCCGAGGCATTGGATATGAGCTCACGCATAAAAATTTCTCTGTTGGTGTACAGAGAGTTGGTGATGATATCCAAAAGTTTTTTGATTTCGGTTTTAAACTCACAATGCTCTTGTGCTGCAGCCATACGATCTCCTTGTTTGTTCGGGTAATGACAGATGACAACCGGTACGGGATATAACGAGACCCGCCAGCGTTGCGGATCAGGAGTGCTCAAAGGATACTTTCCCGGGGAAACTATCCTGATGTGCATCCCGTACATATTTTTTTAAAAGGATGTCCACACCGGATCATACACAACATCCCAGACCCAACGCGGACCAAAACACCCCGGACAAGGGCAACAACCTGCCCAGATACGAGGCGCGGGAACAAAAGGTACGGATTTTTCCAAACCCGAGGTAAGGAATAAATCCGATCCCCTGGAAGTCAACATTTACGGGTGATCATTCTTTGTATATGCATGGCTTTGTTTTCATACTTCACTCACTTTCAACCTAACGCACACATACCATGGCTACCCTATCCAATTTTTTCACCTCACTTCAGGCAAGATATACCCGCATGTTGCGGTACGCTGAAATCAGAGCAAAATACCAAGCATCCATTGTCAGCGGAGTCCACGAATCTCTGGTCTCTGAAGACCTTTTTGAAAAAGGGATCGGCTACGTGATCATGAGCAGAAAACTGATAACCGGAGAAATTGCGGCCGGGGTCTTCCGGGTGGATGTGTTCTGCTTGGGGGTACGCAAGGCCTATGCAAACATCCTGGAAGAATCGGTCTACAACGAAAGAATCCAAAAAACAGGCAGACAAAGCCCCTTGGTGTCCATCCATCCGGCCTGTTGTCGCAAACTGGTGGAACAGGTGACCGATTTTGCCCTGAGCCTTGGATTTGCGCCCCAGAGGGAATATGAAATAGCGGGTAAAATTTTCGGGAATCTGGATGCCGGAATCTGTCCCAAAAAATTCGAATTCGGAAAAAACGGCCGGCCCACCTTCATTCCCCGCCCCGAGGACACCCCGGACCGGCGTAAAAGAATCCTGGAATTGCTACAAAGCATCTGCGGCCCCCAGGGGTTCGATTATATCAAAAAATAACCCCGTACCTCACTTTTCACGCATGCTCAGTGCATAACCATGCAGAACGTTAAGCCCTATACAATTCGAAACACCTTTCCCCCTTCCTTGGCGTCCACAATCCTAAAGCCTTTGTTCGTCAGCTTGTCCCGAAGCATGTCGGCCAGGGGATAATCTCCGGCTTTGCGGGCGGCGTCCCGTTCATCCACAAGAGCCATGATTTCCTGCCCAACCTCCCCTTCCGACAAAGGGATCATGTCCCAATCCACGATAGTAAGTACGCCATCGATGGCCGTAATCTGCCGCAGGCAGGCTTCGGCTTCAGAGCGTTTCAACATTTTCCGGCGATCCCGCTCACTGACCTGTTTACAAAATTTGAAAAGTTCGGCCCAGAAATGATGAAGGCCCAGGTCCTTTTCAAAGGCATCAGAAAATCCCTGTTTAAGATCAAAAAGAGCCTGCTTGATCTGCTGATCCACGTCTCCGACAGGGGGAAAAACACCTGATTTCAATCGGATCACCAGATTCTGGACGTGATGCCAGTTACGTTCCCACATGATCAGGTTTTCGCGGGAAGCCAGCAGGGGTTTATGATACGAGGACGACAACAGCCACATTCTGAAAGCCCGGGGCGCCATGCCCTGACGGAGACAGGCATCAATGTCACACAAGGAAAACTCACCCATTTTTCCCTGCGCCGGATGACTGACCATCCAGGCCTTGACGGCAGCGCGGCGTTCAACAGCCCAGATGGAACGCAGATTTTCCAGATGCGGAAAAACCTGGGTGGTGCCGGCCAGACAAACGGAAACGTCCTCCAAAAGATCCACGGCAATACCGGCCATCTGCAGATACCAGGAGGGAGGCACATTGCCCCAGCGGGTCTTGACCACCGTGCCTTCTTTGAGATCCTGCAACGTAGCCCGTTTGAACAAGGTAAAATCCCTGGGGTTTTCCTTGGCGTACTCCGTCAGATCAACGGTCTTGCCCAGACTCAGCTTGTCCAGATTGATGGCGCTCAGATTCCCGTATTGCTTGTCGCGCATGATATCAAAATACACGGAGCGTAATTTTTCATAGGCCAGCCCTTTTTCCAGCACTTTTTCGCATAGTCCGACCATGGTCTGCATATGGGCTCCGGCCGGTTCAAAGACGATGTTCTCCCCCACGCCCAACAACGCAGCCTGTTTTTTGATTTCGCCCATACGGATTGCACTGTACCTGCCACGCGGGATGCCTGCCTCCCGGGCAGCCAGCACGGCCCGGTCATCAAAATCAGCAACCCCGACAACCGC
>JAQVZR010000251.1 GCA_028708105.1 Desulfoplanes sp.
CAGCTTGGTTCAGTCGGCAAAATCTAAAGCGCGAGGCTATCGATCCTCCCGCAATCTCATCGCTATAATCTATCTCATTGGAGGACGGTTAAATTTCGGTCTACCCACGTGAAACAGCGAGGAACCAGGAGACAGGCACTTTACTCACTACAAAGTACTACCAAGATCGCAATATCACGGTTTCAACAGTTGCTCCAATTATTAAACAAGCAATATCCAAGGGTCAGTAACAATACGCATAACAAATTGCTCCATTTAACGCAGCGATCTACGCTCCTTTTTGTGCATTCGCTGCGCTCATTATTGCACAGGAACCCACTACAAACGCTGCGCAAATAAGCAAGGCGCTGGCACGTCACAAACAGGAAGGAGTACCGATGAAACAGAGACAGATATTCATTACCGCATTTGACAAGAAGCGGCTTGATGAGCTTATTGCTGTCGCCCGCGCATTCGGCGAACATGTCCGAGACGACCTTGACGATCTAGCCGAAGAATTGGGGCGAGCAAATGTGGTAGAGCCAACAGAGGTTCCTGCAAATGTCGTCACGATGAACTCGAAGGTTATTCTCCATGATCTTCACACTTCCGAAGATGTAACATACGTCCTGGTATTCCCAAACGAAGCAGATGTCAGTTCAGGCGCAATCTCAGTGCTTGCGCCTATCGGAACGGCCATTCTCGGTTATCGAGAAGGGGATTCTGTGGAGTGGCCCGTTCCTGCGGGGATAAGACAAATCAGAATCGAAAAGGTTCTTTACCAACCCGAGGCAGCCGGTGATTTTGACCGATAGTGCCAACAAGACGCAATGGACACGTACGCTGAAAGGCCACCACAGACAGCGCCCTTCCAACGCCGGTCAGGCGCGACGTTAGCAGGCGCCTGAGTCAGAACCTCGGCTAAAAAATCAGAAAATCCCTGTGCGGTCATACGACTGCCCAGGGATTATTACGTTCAACATTCGGAAATTCAGTGATATCAGAACCCGTTCTCTTCTTTAGTGCAGGGGATGTGATTATTTGCATCCCAAACACTTGAAGGATGCCGTCTCCACACGAAGCATTCACCTTTTTTTGGAGACGGGCTGTGAAAATTCAAGGGGGACATAAGGGATAAACATATAGCGCATTTCCCCCTGCCGATCATTAGACTGGATGCAGCATGTCTGTCTGCATCCAGCGCAGGATTTCTCGGGCAAAGGCTCTGAAATCATCGAGATGGCTGGTGCACACAGCATAAACAATATCCCAGTCGATGGAAAAATAATCATGCACTGCGATATTCTTAAATCCCACGCTTTTTTTAATTCGTGTACAGAGATGATCCGAGAGGATGCCGGATTCCCGCAGTCTCTCGAAACTTTCCGCCATGGTCATGGGCGGGCGGACATCGAGATCCGCCACGATGTGGGAGGCGATATCCACACAAATCTGAACTGCCCGCTGAAGATTCAGGGAGATGATGTCCTGCAGATCGATATCCCCGTTCAAATCCGCTGCTGTTGAAGGCGTTTTGCTCTGAATACGATCCACGCAGCGTTTGAGAGATGTCAGTTTGGAAAGAAGGACCTGGTCATTCATGGGAGAACCTCCGGACCTGTTTTCGCATGATCATGGTGGTATGGGGCATCATATCCGCCTGGTTGTACCACATTTTTTTGAGCAGTTCGGCCAGAAGCGGGGGGGGGATTTTTTCAGGATAATCCGGCCAGTGCACAAAGCCTGCTGCAGGATGGGACTGACACCTGCTGCAAATCGACAAGATCGATGCTGCGCTGTGAGGCAGTCTCGAGTTCTGCAGCCAGGGACATTTTTTCTTCACAGGATAGCCTTTGTCTGCATGCTATGGCGATGTCGATGTCACTCGTATCGGTCATCCGACCCTGAGCCGCCGAGCCGAACAGCGTGGCAATGAGAATTTCAGGGAATTTCTCAAGAACGTTCTGGATGGAAGAAACAATAGGGTCATGTGCAGCCATGATTTTGGGCTCGTGCGTTGTGCCCGGCGTATGAATGGTTTGACCGGGTATGAGGGAAAAAAGGATATCCTTTGCCCCCATGCAGCGCAAGGATCTTCAGGACCTCAGTGCTCACGGGAATGAGAGGAAGAAAACAAATTTTTTACCAGATTAACGGAGTCTTCCTGCAGTGGTCGTCCCCCTGGGGCTCAACTGAGCGAAATGGTACAAGATTGTTTGAACACATCTCCTTTCCTTGACAATCCGACCCTAACATATCAGCAAAGACTCCTTTGCTGTAAAGCTGTTTGTAATCCACTCGTGGTGACATTTTCCTGCTGACGACCGTTCGCCAACTACTTCATACCTCAGCAATAAAAATACGTAGAACGCCCTCAACCCAAGGAATTCCTTTTCATGTATCTTGCCCCTGTATTCGGCATCGCCTATGTCACTGACCTCCTCCTGGGAGATCCCGAAAACTGGCCCCACCCCGTCCGCTGGATAGGCAGGGTAAGTATCTTCTTTGAAAAAAAATTCTATCAGGACACTCTGATTGCGGGCATCCGGCACTGGTTGCTGGTAATGCTCAGCGTCTGCCTGGCCCTGTATCTCTTCAAACAAACCATTGCTCTCTATACCGGCCTTGAAATCCTGGGCACGGTGTGGCTCGTCTACTCAGCCCTGGCCACCCGCTCCTTGCACTCTGCATGTGCTAAAGTGGAAACCTGCCTGCATACAAGCCAAGACCTCACGCCAGCACGCATTGCTCTGGCCCGTATCGTGGGCCGGGAAACAGCTCACCTGGACGAACAGGGAATACGCCGGGCCGTGCTGGAAACCATGGCCGAAAATCTTTCCGACGGGGTAATCGCCCCCATCTTCTACCTCACTGTGGGTGGGCCTGCGTTGATGATCCTCTACAAAGCGGTGAACACCCTGGACAGCATGATCGGCTACAAGAACGAAAAATATATCCTATTCGGCCGATGCGCTGCACGGGTGGATGATGTGGCCAATTTCATCCCCGCCAGACTGACCGGTCTCCTGCTCATTATAACGGCCGCAGTGACCGGCAGCGACTGGAAACAGGCTTGCCGCATCATGATCCGGGACAGACACAATGCCGCAAGCCCCAATGCGGGCGTGCCCGAAGCCGCCTTTGCCGGGGCCTTGGGCATCCGTCTGGGGGGACCAAGCACCTATTTCGGCCGGGTGGTGGACAAACCCTTCATGGGCGATCCGGGACATGAAATCACAGCCAGAGACCATACCCGCGCAGTGCGTTTGCTCTATGGATCATCTCTTCTGGCCGCAGGGCTGGCTCTCATCTGCCTCGTCATCACCCATGCAGGCTGGTGGGGTATGCTGGGGAGAATGTGCTCATGAAAACTGACCAACCAAACCTTCCAGATTTCAAGAAACGGTTCCCCTTCCGGCTGGCCGTGCCCTCCTATATCCTTCCCAACGCTCTTATCCCCAATGTCCGGTTTCTGGGACCTCATGTCGACGAAATCGAACTGGTGCTTTTTGAAAGCGTCTATGAGGGCAACCTGCCATCAAAGGCCGATGTCCAAACCCTGCTCGCTTTGGGAACCGACCTGGACCTGACCTACAATGTCCATCTGCCCATTGATATCTATCTGGGAAGAAAGGATGACATCCTCCGGCGCAAGGATGTGGAAACCATGTTCCGGTTTTATGAACGTACGGCAACCCTTGCCCCCACCTGCCATGTTATGCACCTGGAGCCTGCCCCTTCGGATATGGCCACAACACCGGCAGCATGGCTTGAACAGGCCGAAAAATCTCTGCACGAACTCAATGCTCTGGGCATGAATCCGGCGCATATGGCCATAGAAAATATGGATCATCCCCTGGATCTCCTGGCACCCATTGCCCTCCCCCTGGGCTTTGCCTTCTGCCAGGATCTGGGCCACCTCATTGATCACGGGTATGACCTGGCCACCCATCTGGCCACCTATATGCCCCATACCTTAATGATCCACCTCCACGGCATCGACCAGACACGGGATCACAAGGCCCTAACCAATTTGTCTGACGAGA
>JAQVZR010000252.1 GCA_028708105.1 Desulfoplanes sp.
GATCATCCCTAAATGCTTCACAAACAAACACCCCGGGCAATACCATTACCCGGGGTGTTTGTTTGTCTTTATTTGTTGCCAAACCTCTAAAATTCCAAATGACTCACAGTCCTTGGGAAAGATATCACGTCCCGGATATTGGTTACCCCGGTGACCAGCATCAGCATCCGCTCAAAGCCCATGCCGAAACCGGCGTGGGGCACGGTACCGAATTTACGCAGATCCCTGTACCACCAGTACTCATCAATATTCAGGCCCAATTCTTTGATGCGGGCGTCCAGAACGTCCAGCCGTTCTTCTCTCTGGCTGCCACCAATAAGTTCACCGATGCGAGGGACCAGAATATCCACAGCCGCAACAGTGCGGTTGTCGTCGTTCATGCGCATGTAAAACGCCTTGATTTCCTTGGGATAGTCAAACACGGCCACGGGCTTTTTGAAATGAATTTCCGTCAGATACCGTTCATGCTCGGTCTGCAGATCCAGACCGAACTCCACAGGGTATTCAAATTTCTGCGTGGCTTTTTTAAGGATTTCGATGGCCTCCCCATAGGGCAGACGGACAAAATCGTTATCCACGATGGAATCAAGGGTGGCAAAGAGGCTCTTGTCCACAAAACGGCCAAAGAGATCCAGGTCATCTTTGCAATGCTCACGCACATGATTGATGAGATATTTGATACACTCTTCGCCCAGATCCATATCGTCGGACAGATCGGCAAAGGCCATCTCCGGCTCCAGCATCCAGAATTCTGCAGCATGCCGGGGAGTATTGGAATTTTCAGCCCGGAACGTCGGTCCAAAGGTATACACATCTCCCAGAGCTGTGGCCATATTCTCCGCAGACAGCTGCCCGGAAACCGTGAGCGAGGCCCTTTTGCCAAAAAAATCCTGAGAAAAATCCACCTGCCCATTTTTGCGGGGAAGATTGGCAAAATCAAATCCACTTACGGTGAACATCTCACCGGCACCTTCACAGTCCGAACCGGTAATGATCGGAGAATGGATATAGTAAAAACCCCGGTCCCGAAAAAAAGCATGGATGGCATAGGAAAGCTCCGAACGGATACGGGTGATAGCACCGTACTTATTACTCCGGGGACGCAGATGGGCGATGGAGCGCAAAAATTCATCCGAATGTCTCTTTTTCTGCAGAGGAAACGTCTCGGGGTCGGCAGCCCCGATCAGTTCAATGACCGTGGCCTGCACCTCCCACGTCTGCCCTTTACCCGGAGATTCCACAAGATTGCCAACCACCTTGACCGAAGCTCCGGTGTTGATCTCCGGCATGAGTTCGTATCCCGGGACATCGGCATCCACGATGACCTGAATATTTTTCAGGCAGGAACCATCGTTGACTTCGAGGAAAGAAAACCCCTTGGAATCACGTTTGGTGCGCACCCATCCGCAAAGCGTCATCCCTTCCATGCCAGCCTCGGCCCCGAGGGCCTGACGAACCCGCATTCTTTTCATCTACCAGCTCCTTCTATAGTTGTGCCGCCGGAAGCGTGAGGAAAAAACATCCGCCACATCCCCGGGCGTGCATTATACCAGCTATATTTCATCATCCATAGTACTGTGGCTGATCTCAAATGGTAAAAACGCCCTCTCCCTAGCCTTGTCCCCAGGCAAATTCAAGCCCGAATGCCCGCGCTCCCAGCTGCGTGCCCTGGCCACGTCAACATCAAAACCATCCGGCCTATTGCAACTCTTCAAAAAATCATACAAGGGATGGTGGTTCCACCACGTATGGAAACCGGCAATGAGGACATAATTCCGCCCCCACGTCGTCCGAAGCATTATCCGGAGCAGATTAAAAAAATAATAACCATCCTGTATGGTTATTACATATGACAACGCATTGTCGCTCCCCGAAAAACTTTGTAACGATCCAAACCGAGTATAGCTATCTTCAAGGACACGCATGGATATCAGCAAGGGGCGTTCCCCCACATGCTCTTTTGTTTTTTTGAGTATTTTTCTGGTCTTTGTTGGAAATATACTCCCCACGTACGGCGCAACTCCATTACTGGTCAGGGGAGATCAAAGCTATCCCCCGTACGAATTTCTGAACGACCAAAACCTGCCAGACGGCTTCAATATAGACATCATGAACGCCGTTGCACAAAAAATGGGCTTGTCCGTCACGATCAAGCTGGGTCCCTGGCAAACGGTCCGCACGGAAATAGAGCAGGGAAAAATTGATGTTCTGATGGGTATGTATAAAACGGAAGAACGGGATAAACTGGTGGATTTTGCAATCCCGCATTTCATTGCATCCTACGCCCTTTTTATCCCAAAAAATTCATCTATTTCCTCTTTGGAAGACGCCCGCAACCGAAGGATACTGGTCCAAGAGGACGATCTCGGATATGATTTTCTGCGCCAGCACAAGCTGACAGATCAAATTATTGCCGAAAAACGTGTGGACCAGGCTCTTCTCAACCTGGCCGCAGGGCATGGAGACTGCGCCCTGGTTCCTCGCCTGCTGGCTATGATCATCATTCAAAAAAACCACCTTACGGGGATCACCCCCGTTGGGAGCCCCATACTCCAAAGCAAATATTGTTTTGCAGTCCCGGAAGGTCGTTCAGGATTACTGTCGGAATTAAATGAAGGTCTTAGTATCATTAAGTATTCCGGAGAATATGATCGGATCTACGACAAATGGTTTGGTGTGTACGAAGGCAATGGTCAAAACAGCCATCCATTTTTTAAATATATCCCTCTTGTCATCCCGCTGTTACTGCTGGTCATAGCTGTCATTGTTCTGTGGACCTGGCTGCTGAGAAGAGAGGTGAACCGCGCCACAAAAAAATTATGGGCAAGCAGTGAAAATCTTAGAATCACCCTGAAATCAATAGGTGACGGCGTTATAGCCATAGACACAAAGGGGTGTCTCACCCAGATGAACCCTGTGGCGGAACAACTCACGGGCTGGACCTTTCAGGATGCCCTGTCACAACCCGTCAATCTTGTTTTTCCCATCGTGCACGGAGGAACAAGAGCCCCGCTGACAAATGCTGCCCTGCAGGTGCTTACAACAGGCAAACCTGTGGATCTGAGCAATCACAACACCTTGCTTTCCAAACATGGTATTGAATATCACATTGCCGAAAACGCAGCGCCTATACGGGATAGAGCGGGGAAACTGAAAGGAGTGGTGATGATCTTCAGAGATATTTCTGAAAAATATCGTCTGCAGGAATCATTACGACAAAGTGAAGAACGGTTTCAATTGGCCATGGAAGCCAACAAAGACGGCATATGGGATTGGAACATCCTCACAGGCGAAATATACTACAGCCCGGGGTACGGAGCCATCCTCGGATATGACGAATCAGAAATGGCGGCCCACGTCGACACATGGGCAAATCGTATCCATCCCGATGACTACGAAAAAGCAGTTCGGGCCAACCATGACTGTATCGAAAATATTTCGGACACCTTCAGGGTTGGTTTCCGCATGCAGGCTAAAAATGGCACGTGGCGATGGATACTCGGCCGGGGCAAAGCGGTCTCCCGGGATACACATGGCAGGGCCACCCGATTAGTCGGCACACATACCGACATCACCCATCTCAAGCGAACAGAAGAAGCCCTTACCAGGCAGAACCTGCGCTACTCCACCCTGCTCAGCAATCTCAACGGCATGGTCTACCGTTGCAAAAACGACACAAGCTGGACCATACAATTTGTCAGCAGCGGATGCCTCAATCTTACGGGATATTCTGACGAAGATATCCTGGAAAATCGCAACGTATCTTTTGCTAACCTCATTCTTCCGGCATACCGGGAGATGGTGTGGAATACATGGCAAAAAAATCTCGCCAGCCATACTCCCGTTGAAGTTGAATATGAAATCAAAACCGCCACGGGCGCAACCAAATGGGTCTGGGAAAAGGGATGCGGTCTTTTTGATGCCCAGGGCTGTCTCATCCATCTTGAAGGCTTTATAACCGATATCTCTGATCGTAAACAGATGGAAAAAGCCCTCGAGAAACGGATTGTG